>CAUTGT010000206.1:0-3415 GCA_963537735.1 uncultured Actinomycetaceae bacterium
CGCATCCGCGTGCGCCCCGACGTGGTGACCGTCGCCGTCTACCACGACCAGGACGTCATGCCGAGCCTCGACGGCTCGCCCGACCGCGCCCCCGACCGGCGCGTCACCGTCGGACGCAGCCTCGTGAGGCCTCGTACCCGCCCCCTCTACTACGCGCACTCCTCCTCGACCTACACGGAGACCGTGCGCCTCCTCGAGCGCAAGGTCCGCGTGACCCCGTGGGGCCGGCTGGCCTCGGCGATGTCGGCCCTGCAGGATTTCCTGCCCGCCCCGGGCGAGCCCACGCGCGTCATGCACTACGAGATCTGGCAGGACATCCTGACCCCGACCGCCGAGAGCACGTGGGACACGGTCGCCGCCCTCGAACGCGCCACCTCCTTCGAACCCGCCACCTACCCGATCGACTACGCGGTCACGGCACCCCGCCTGCCCCGCATCGCACGAGCCCGGCGCCGCGCGGCCATCCCGGCGCGCATCGCTTCCGCCCTCTCCTCCCTCAGAAAGGACAGGTCATGACCGACCCCAACGCCCCCCTGCGCGAGGTGCGCCGATGGATGCGCGTCTCGACCCCCGTCAACAAGGCGGCCTCCTCGGGCCTGCGTGGAAGGCTCCCGCAGATCGCCGGGCCGCTCGTGATTGGCGCACTCGGCGTGGGTGCCCTGGGCGCGGGCATCGCGTGGCGCGCCCTGTCCTCGACGAGGGGCACCGGGCGCACGCAGCGCTTCGTTGACCTCGCGACCGCGGCGCTCGACTCCGGCTTCCCTGTGCGTGCGCACGAGATCGATGCGGGTGAGGTCCGCGCGCCGCGCCGCGTCGTCCACGTCGAGGTTGGCGAGGGCTTCGGGCGCCCCTCCCTCGTGTCCATCGACGTCGTCGTGGCCCCCTCGGACGTGCTGTCCGAGCGCGAGGCAGCGACGCGCGCCCTCGACGCGATCACCCGAGCGACCTGGAACAATCCCGAGATGGCACCGGTCAGCGTGCGCGCCCGAGTCCTCGCCGCCCACGACGAGGCCGGCGACCTCGAGGCCCCCGGCGCGCAGACCGACACGGTCGTCGACATGAGCGCCCTCGGCTTCGCCGACGAGATCGCGCGCCCTGACGAGCTCTACGACCGCTACGGCGCGCCCGAGTGCGACCCCGCCTGGAGGCCGTGACCAGCCGGCGAGAGTCGGCCTCGTTCCTTTGACGAGGCGGGGTGTCCCACCCCTTGGGGGCGCTGTTGTTCGCTATGTGACCGTTTGGTAGGGTCTGGCTTAACAGCACCGAAGTGACGTTGAAGGAGCATTATGGCCGCCGATCTTGTCATCGAAGAGGGGGACCTCGAAGTCCTGCGTGACCGCACGAGAGATCTGTCCGGCAGACTGCAGTCGGTGACCGTCGCGACGGCGGGCGACTACATTTCCTCCGGGGTTGGGGGGAGCCCCCTCGCAGGACAGGGGCGCAGCGCCGGCGAGACGATCGACGAGGCGGTCATTGCGCTGACGCGCGACCTGGACGATTTCTCCCAGTCCGTCAACGATTCGATCAACGCATACAACGCAACCGAAAACAAAGCGACGGTGAGCTTCCAACAGACCGACCACGGCGGCCCGGCGATGACGATGGATGACCTGCGACGCATGATGGAGGAACAGTAATGGCAACCTGGGCGGACATTCAGAGCTGGGACCACAACGCCATCATCGAGGCCGAGGACCTCATCGAGGCCGAGGTGCGCGAGGCGCGCGAGATCATCGCCGACCTCGAGCACGCCGCGAAAGACATCCGATCTCAGGGCGAGGCGCCTGACCGGATGCGTGAGCGACTCTCCGAGATCCAGGACAAGCTGGACTCGCGCCTCAATGAACTCACCGAATACGCGCTGGCGACCGCGGAGCTGCACGGGTACGTGAGTCGGGTTGTGGCTATTCGCGAATCGGCGTACGAGGTTGCGGCAGAACTGAACTATGAAATCCCTGCGGATGGCAAGGTCGTCAACCGCGGGGCTACGCGGGAGAGGCCCAGCCTTAGTGAGGTCTTGAAATACGATGATTTGCGTGACTGTGTTTCAGAAGCAGTGAAATTGGCGACGGAAGCCGAGGAAACGGTGGGGCCTCGCTATCAGGCGTTGGCCGACGGGCAGTACGCTATGTCGGAGGGACGTCACTCGGAGTCCGCGGGCCTGGCAAACGACGCCGACCCCTCGTGGACGCCTGAGGAGGTCTCCGTGTGGTGGAAGCTGCTTTCCGAGTCCGAGCGCGAGGCGCTGATCAACAAGGATCCCGAGAAATACGGCAACCTGGACGGCATTGATATGGCATCGCGGGCCAAAGCAAATGAGCTTGTGCTACTGGGGCCCAAGGACGCTTCGGGGCAACACGTGCCGGGGGCTGGATTACTGGGGCAAGCTGAGCGAGACCTCGCGGAAGCAGAAGCAGCGCTGGTCGGGGCGACCTCGAATCTCGCTGCGCTCGACCTAAAGAGAAAAGAAGCCCAGAATCGGGTGGACGATCTCAGGGCACTCCGTGACCAGATGAAAGTCGATGGCGTGACGCTCGTTGCCCTGCAGCCGGGCAAGCCGGGTGAAAATGTTCGCGCCGCACTAGCGATTGGGGATGTGGATAACGCTGATCACGTCGCGACACTCGTTCCCGGGCGAACGACCAACTGTCGTGACTCTTCGGCTGACAATGTGACATATGCGCAGAATCTGAGGAAAGCGGCAGCCCGGCAAGGGAATATCGATCCGAGTAAGGTCGCGACCATCGCCTGGATGAACTACCACGCCCCGCAGAGTGGGCCTGATGCAAGAACCACGACGGCAACCCTTGCCCGAGCGGGCGCGGATCCTCTGAGGAATTTCGCGACGGGCATCCACTCCTGGCGCAGCGAGCGGGGGATGGATGTACATCAGAGCATCATTCCACATTCGTACGGGTCGACGACTGCGGGCATCGCGATGCGTAGCATCGGTAAGGACGTTGTCGACGACTTCGCGTATACGGGCTCACCCGGTGCGGGCGTTGCGTCCGTCGGAACCCTTGGCGTGGACAAAGAACACGTGTGGGTGTCCGGTATTGATCATCTCGACTGGGTAAGGGGAATGGGCCCAGACGAGGACTTTGGGCGTAACCCGGAGCAGCTGGAGGGAATCGGGCATTTGTCCGGAGACGTAAGTGGGGCTAAGGGCTATGATCCCAACCATTTCGGTAACCCGTATGGACACCACTCAATGTATTTCGTTGAGCCTAGGGTTGGTGAAGAGAATCTCGTGCTGAACGACCTTGGCAAGGTGATCGCCGACGTCAAGGAACGATGATGAAAAAGAAGACGCTCTCATGCCTGTTGGCCCTGTCGGTGTCCTGCCTGTTGGCAGCGTGTGTGCCGGGGCTGTCGGATGATGCCGACGCCTACTTTGGGCACAACGAGGGGAACG
>CAUTGT010000207.1:0-3410 GCA_963537735.1 uncultured Actinomycetaceae bacterium
GCGGCTTCGAGGACCAGTTGGGCCGGTCCATCGAGCGCGGGCGCGAGCCCTTCCCGGCGCGCACGCGCACGCGCGGGTCGTCGGTTCCGGTGTCGCGGCGTGCCATCACTTCTCCTCCTCGATCGACGAGGCCGGGGCGGCCGGGGTGCTTCCCTGACCGTGAGCGCTCACTAAGGAGGCCCACATGGCCTCGAAGGTCGGCAGCGTCTTGGAGGTACACGCGATGTCATCGACCGTGATGCCCGGCGTCACCAGGCCCAGGATCGCGCCGAAGGTCGCCATGCGATGATCCGCGTAGGAGCGGATCTGCGCGGCGTGGAGCGGGCGCGGCGTGATAATCAGGCCGTCCTCGGTCTCTTCGGCCTGCCCGCCCGCGCGGTTGATCTCGGCGACCAGAGCCGCCAGGCGGTCGGTCTCGTGCCCGCGCAGGTGCGCGATGCCGCTCAGGTGCGACGGGCTCGAAGCGTAGACGCAGATCGCGGCCAGGGTGGGGGTGAGCTCGCCGACCTCGGCCATGGTCGCCTTGATGCCCGGGTAGTTGCCGGCGCCCGGACCGGAGAGGGTCAGGCCCTCCTCGTCGAGCGTGATGGTCGCGCCCATGTGGCCCAGCAGCGCGCGCCAGGCGTCGCCCGCCTGCGTCGTCGCCCCCGGCCACGCCGGGATGCGCACGCGCCCACCCGTCACCATCGCGGCGGCCAGGAAGGGGCCGGCGTTGGACAGGTCGGGCTCGACGGTGATGTCACCGCCGCGCGGGCGCGACGGGAAGATGTGCCAGGTGGACAGGTTCGCGCGTCCCTCGTCCACGACCTCCAGGTCGATGCCCGCGCCCGCCAGGGAGGCCAGCGTCATCTCCACGTGCGGCATCGACGGGACGAGTCCCGGAGCCGACACGAACAGGGGATCGCCCACGAGGGGAGAGACGAGCAGCAGGGCGGACAGGAACTGCGAGGAGGACGAGGAATCCACCCACGCCTGCGCGCCGAGCGGCGTGCGGATCGGGCCCTGGATCGTGAAGGGCAGGTGCCCGCGCTCCCCGTGATACGTGACGGTCGCGCCCATGCGCACCAGGGCGTCCAGGAGCGGGCCGAGCGGGCGCGCGTAGGCCTGCTCGTCCCCGTCGAAGAGGGTCTCCTTGGGGGACAGTGCCGCCAGGGGCGGCAGGAAACGCATGACGGTGCCGGCCAGGCCGCACTCGATACGACCGCCGCGCGGCGGAAGCTCCATCGGAGTGACGCGCAGCGTGCCCGCGCCCTCGTCCTCGACGCGCGCGCCCATCACCTCCAGGGCGGCTGCGAACAAGCGCGTGTCGCGCGCGTCCAGGGCACCGCGAATGACGGAGGGGGAATCGGCGACGGCCGCCAGGTACAGGGCGCGTGCCGTGATCGACTTCGAACCTGGCACCTCGACCGTGGCGTCCACGGGGGAGGTGGCCAGGGGAGCGGGCCAGGGCGCGCTCACGAAGCGGTGCCGGTCAGGCGTTCCACGACGGCGGCCTCGGCCGCGGCGATCGCGCGGCGCTGATCGCGGCGCATCGCGTGTGCGACGAGGGCCGAGGGCTGACCGACGCGATCCGTCGACGCGAGGAGGACACCTGCGGCCAGGCCCGCCTTATTCAGCGTGCGGTAGCGACGACGCTTGATCTGTTCCTTGGACAGGCCGCGCGTCGTGCCCGGCAGGGGAGCGTTGACGAGGGCCATGGGCGCGCCGATCGCGGCCAGGGTCAGGGCAGCCACGCGGGGCTTGCGGCCCAGCGCGAAACGCAGGCCGGCGACGACCGTCACCGCGCCCGTCACGCGGGTTGCGAGCGCCAGCTGCTGATCCGTCAGCGGCTCCAGGCCGACCGCGTCGGTCGCCTTGTCGATGAGGGGACGAACGCCCGCGGCTCGCTCCACGTGGAAACGCGGATGCATGAGGGCATCAACACCGTCGGCGATGAACGGGGCGGCGAGCAGGGGGCGGGCAACAACGCGCAGCAGATTCATACCCCTATTGTTCGACACCTTTGCCCCCGGGGGAAGCCGAACGGCCCGACCACTCCCAAACAAAGGGGTGAAAGTGGTGCAACACACAATTGATGGGGGTTGTGGAATAAAGAGGGACGTGAGGCGTTGCCCTCAGTATGACCGCCCATCGCCCACTCCCATTCGCGCCGCACGCCCGCGCGACTACGCTGGGAGGCGATGGATACGACAACCCCCTCACTGACGCCGCAGGCGACCGAGCCCGCCCCGGCCTCGTCCGTCTCGGATGGTGCCGCACTCGAGGCGCGCTTCATGGACGAAGCGATGCCCCTCATGAACCAACTCTTCGGTGCGGCACTGGGCATGACCCGCAATCGCGCCGACGCGGAGGACCTGGTTCAGGAGACCTACCTCAAGGCCTACCAGAAGTTCCACCAGTACCAGCCCGGCACCAACATCAAGGCCTGGCTGTACCGGATCCTCACCAACACGTACATCACCAGCTACCGCAAGGCGCAGCGCTCGCCCAAGCGCGCCTCCAGCGACACCGTCGAGGACTGGCAGCTCGCCGACGCCGCCTCCCACTCGGAGGTCGGCCTCAAATCCGCCGAGGTCGAGGCCCTCGAGGCGCTGCCCTCCTCGCAGCTGCGCGACGCCCTCGATTCGCTCTCAGAGGAACACCGGATGGTTGTCCTCATGGCTGACGTTGAAGGTATGAGCTACAAGGAAATCGCCGAAGAACTAGGAGTTCCCATGGGGACCGTCATGAGCCGACTGAACCGCGCGCGCAAGAACCTGCGCTCCGCGCTGGCTGACGTCGCCGCGGAATACGGGATCGGAGGAGCCAAGTGACCACCCACATCACATGCCAGGACGTCCAGGATGCCCTATACGAACTGATCGACTGCGAGGAGTGCGACCGCCGCAGCGGCCTCATCGACGCCGGATCCGTGCCCGGCCCCGATGCTCGCGCCCGCGCCCTCATGATCAAGCACGTTGCTACCTGCGCGCACTGCACCGACGCCCTGGACGCCGAGCGCCACGTGCGCGCCCTCATGCGCGGCTGCTACGAGACCGAGCAGGCCTCGGATGCGCTGCGTGCCCGCGTCGTCGCCTCGATCACCAGCGTATCCGTCACCTGGCGCTGAACGCGGTGCGACAACGCGCGGCCGCGCGGCGTTACGCGGGCTGACGAGGCCGGGGCTGCCGCCCATTTTTCGGTGACCTTCGTCGCCGCGAACGGCCTGTGCCTTGGTGGTTTGGGCCAATGTGTGCAAAAATGCTTCAGTCTAGACAACAAACCCAAGGAGAATGACATGTCGAAGCGGGGTCGTAAGCGTCGCGATCGTCGTAAGAACGGCGCGAACCACGGCAAGCGTCCTAACGCCTGAGCCGAATACGTTGCGCGCCCGGACCGGTTGGTCCGGGCGCGTTTTGTATGCGCGGGTG
>CAUTGT010000208.1:0-3394 GCA_963537735.1 uncultured Actinomycetaceae bacterium
GGGAAGCGGCCCTACACTGTCTGCGCGAGGCCTGAAGGAGGACTGAAAGTGCCAGGTATGGATACCTACGACGCGATCATGCTGCTGTCCTACGGTGGCCCGAACGGCGAGGAAGACGTTCTGCCGTTCATGCGCAACGCGACGCGCGGTCGCGGGATCCCGGACGAGCGCCTGCTCCAGGTTGCCGCGCACTACAAGCGCTTCGGCGGAGTCTCGCCCATCAATGCCTGCAACCAGCGCCTCATCGCCGACTTGTCCGCGGAGCTTGCCAGGCGCGGGCATGACATCCCCGTCGGGTGGGGAAACCGCAACTGGCACCCCTTTGTTGCCGAAGGACTCGACGAGCTCGCCCAGGCGGGTGCCCGGCGCATCCTCGTCCTGCCCACCTCCGCCTACGCCTCGTACTCGGGGTGTCGTCAGTACCGCGAAGACCTCGCCGAGGCCGCGGAGGGCCTGCGCGACAAGTGGGGGACGATCGTACTGGGGGCTGAAGACAGTGCCGATAATCCCGAAGCTGACATCATCCTGGACAAGGTTCGCCCCTACTACTCGACCCCCGGCATGGCGAGCGCGCAGATCGCATCCATCCGGCGTTCGTGGGAGGCTCTGACGGCGCGTGGCGTCGACCCGTCCGGGATCCGCCTGATCTTCGTCACCCACTCCATCCCCGTGAGCATGGAGGCGGGGTCCTCGCCCTTCCCCTTCCGTCCCTCAACTGACGAGGCCGCGGCGGCCTCGGGTGATCACGGCGAGCGGCAGGGGAGCACGGCGTCGTCGGAAGCGGGAACACCCGCAACCGAAATCAGCTACGTCGCCCAGCACCACGCCCTCATCCAAGCGATCATGCCGGAGCTGAGGTGCGTCCTCGGGCGTGCGGATCTGGGCTACGACCTCGTGTATTGCTCGCGGTCGGGACCTCCGCAGGCCCGCTGGCTCGAACCCGATATCAACGATTTCCTCGAGGAGATCGCCGGAGACGCCGCGTCAGACGGGACGGCACCGACAGGTGCGGAGGCGGGGTCGCTGAGCGGCGTCGTGGTCGTCCCCATCGGCTTCATCTGCGACCACATGGAGGTCGTTTACGACCTCGATACCGAGGCGAAGGATACCGCTGCGCGCCTGGGGATCCCCTACGAGCGTGCAGACACCGTCGCGACGGATCCGGCCTTTGTGTCCTCCCTGGTTGACGTGCTCGAAGAACGCGCCGCTCAGGCACGAGGCGAGCAGCCCGTGCCCGTCACCGTGACGGGCACCGGCCCCTTCCACACCGTCTGCCCGAGCGACTGCTGCCTCTCCCCGGCGCGCCCCGGCCACCCCGCACCCGCTGTCGGAGGTGCTCATCCCGGCGCGGTATCCGCCCCTCATTCTTCCGGCGCGCCCACCCGAGTCGCCGGTCAACCAGCCACAACCCAGGAGGACTCTATGTCTACCCCTCATCCCCACGCCGTCGTGCCGCCCGAGCAGAACCCGGAAAACCCGGGACATCCCGCAGGAGTGCCGGACCGCGTCGGTGAGCACGCCGCGCGCCACCAGGCCCGCCACGCGGGCACCGAGGCGACGCCCCACTCGCATGCCGCGCACGCCCGCGTCACCGACCCGCGCGACGCGACGGACGTCGACTTCGACGAGGTCAACAACAAGCAGCACTACGCCCTCTACTCCGTGTTCGCGCTCGGTGAGTCCCTGCCCGCCGACGATGGCGAGCGCGGCCGTATTATCGCCGAGTCCCTGGACTACGTGAAGGGCGCGGGCGCGGAAATCCGCGGCTTCTACGACGTGTCCGGCTTCCGCGCCGAGGCCGACCTGATGGTGTGGTGGCTCGACGACGATCCCGAGGTCCTGCAGGACGCCTACCACCGCCTGCGCGCCAGCGCGCTCGGCAAGTTCCTGGATCCCGTGTGGTCGTGCATGGGCCTGCACACCCCCGCCGAGTTCAACAAGCGCCACATTCCCGCCTGCTTCGGCGGCGTCGCGCCCCGCGACTGGGCGATGGTCTACCCCTTCGTGCGCTCCTACGACTGGTACCTGAAGGCCCCCGAAGAGCGCGCCCGCATCATGGCCGAACATGGCCGCAACGGCTTCGCGCAGTACCCGGACGTCAAGGGCTCGACACTGTCGGCCTTCGGCTTCTCCGATTACGAGTGGGTGCTCGCGTTCGAGGCCGACAGCCTGGATCGCCTCGAGGGCGTCATGCACGCCCAGCGCTACACCGAGGCGCGCCTCTACGTGCGCGAGGACACCCCCTTCTTCACGGGTCCGCGCGTGAGCCTCGGCGAGTGGGCGGAGCGCCAGCCCCGCGCATAGGGGCCTCGTTTATCTGTCAGCCAGCCCCGGCCTCGTCCCTGAATAGCGGAACGAGGCCGGGGCTTGCTCTGCCGGTGTGCGGGGAGAATCCCCTACGCGGGCGGAAAAAGGAGCGGCAGGTCGTGCGCGACCTGGTTGCCGACCGAGTCCATGGAGTGGCTTTCTCCCTCGTCGATCCACATCTGCAGGCTGTCGGCCGTCATCAGGTCGGGGTAGTCCGCGCGCAGCTGCGCCAGCTGGGGCGCCATGTCTCCCAGGGCGGGGTCGAGCGAACCGACCGAAGCGAGGATACGGAAGTCCTGCGGCCCGTAGTGCGCGCGCTCGGCCCCTGCGGTCACCAGCTGAGCGATCAGTGCGGAGTCGGCATCCTCCTCGCGCCCGATCCAGGACTCGCCCGCCATTGGCATGTAGCCGTAGAAGTACTGCGGGCGCAGGGTAAACACGTCCCACGTGGTCGTCGCGCCCATCGAGAAGCCGCCAAAGGCGCGGTGCCTGCGCGAGGCGCGCAACGACTCGTCTGAAGTGTCCCCGCGCGCGTACGTCGTGTAGCGCGACTCGACCGCCTCGATGAGCGTGTCGATCTCGGTCGTCGCGAAGAAGCGATTGAGCGCGTAGTCGTCCTCGTAGTCCTCAGTAGCGAATGATCGATCCGGATAGTAGGTCGCGAATACGACGATCGTGGGGGCGATGGATCCCGCAGAGGTCAGCTGGTCGACGATGGGGGCCACGCCCTCGGCCAGGCCGTCGGCCGTGCCCCACCATCCGTGCGTCAGATAGACGATATTCGCTGGAACCCCTGGCGTGTATGACGCGGGCACGTAGACGAGGGCTTCCTTCTCGTAGGTCACGCCCTCGTAGGCCTGCTCGTAGGTGATCTCTTGGATCGTCCCTTCCAGTGCCCGGGCGGCGAGTGCGGAGGTCGTGCCGTCCTCCTCGTAGGAGACGGGGGCGGGGTCCTTCTGGCCGTGACCGGTTCGATGGAGGACTGTCGATGTGAGGCCTGCGAGGCCAAACAGGGAGAGCGTGATCGCAACCGACGCGGCGATAACGCCCATCCTGTTGGAACGGCGCACGAATCGTGTTGTCACTG
>CAUTGT010000209.1:0-3392 GCA_963537735.1 uncultured Actinomycetaceae bacterium
GCGAGGTGCTCGCCACGGCCTCGTCCCTCATCGTGCACGACGCGAAGGGTGCGCGCCATGCGCTTGCGTCGCGCGGCTGGACTCTTGGCGACGTCGAATTCGACACCATGCTGGCTGCCTACCTCGCTCACCCCGATCAGCGCTCGCACAAGCTGGAGGATGTGCTGTCGCGCGTGCTTGGCGTCGTGATCGAGGAAGAGGAGGGCGATCCGGATGCCCTCTTCGCAGTCGGTGACATGGGTGCGGGCCCGAGCGCTGCGCAGGTGCGCGTGGGTAAGCTGGCCGCCCACCTGCATCCGCTGGCCGCGACTCTGCGCGCGCGCCTGGAGGAAAGCTCCGAAGCCTCCCTGCTGACCGACATGGAGATGCCTCTGTCGGTCCTGCTGGGGCAGATGGAAGACATCGGCATCGCCGCTGACACAGGCGTGCTCGATGGACTGTCCGACGAACTCGGCAAGGCCGTTGACGCGGCGCGTGAGGGAGCATGGGCCGCGGCGGGACGCGAGGTCAACCTGTCGAGCCCCAAGCAGCTCCAGGAGCTGCTCTTCGATCACTTCGGCCTGCCTAAGACGAAGAAGACGAAGACCGGGTACACCACGAACGCCGAGGCCCTGGTGGACCTACACGCGAAGACTGCGGAGGAAGGGGGAGCGGGGCACGACTTCCTCGGGTTCTTGCTGACCCACCGCGACCGCATCAAGCTCAAGCAGATGGTCGACTCGCTGTCTGCCACCGTTGCCTCCGACGGTCGCATCCACACGACCTTCTCCCAGGTTGCTGCGGCCACGGGGCGCCTTGCTTCCTCCGATCCGAACCTGCAGAACATCCCCGCGCGCAGCGCCGATGGCATGCGCATCCGCGGCGCCTTCGTCGCGGGTGAAGGATTCGAGTCGCTCATGAGCGCCGACTACTCGCAGATCGAAATGCGTCTGATGGCGCACCTGTCGGGCGACGAAGCGCTCATCGAGGCCTTCAATTCCGGCGAGGATCTGCATCGCACGATGGCATCCATGGTCTTTGGAACCCCGGTTGCCGAGGTGAGCGCCGAGGAACGTTCGCGCATCAAGGCGACCTCCTACGGCCTCGCGTACGGCCTGTCCTCCTACGGCCTCGCCGCCCAGCTCGGCATTCCGGTGCCCGAGGCCGCCGCACTGCGCGACCGCTACTTCGAACGTTTTGGGAAGGTTCGCGACTACCTTGAGGGTCTCGTCGCCCAGGCGCGTGCCGACGGCTACACCCAGACGATGTTCGGTCGCCGACGCTACCTGCCCGACCTGCGTTCCTCGAATCGCCAGCGCCGCGAGATGGCCGAGCGCGCCGCCCTCAATGCCCCGATCCAGGGCAGCGCCGCGGACATCGTCAAGATCGCCATGATGAACGTCGTCGATGCCCTGTCCCAGGCCGGCCTGCAGTCTCGCCTCCTCGTGCAGATCCACGACGAACTGCTCCTCGAGGTCGCCCCGGGAGAGGCCGCGGCGCTCGAAGCGATCGTCCGTGACAAGATGGCGACCCCCGTGGAACTCTCCGTCCCGCTCGATGTCGCCGTCGGAATCGGGCGGTCCTGGCAGCTCGCGGCTCACTGATCGGCGTGACGACGCGACGCACGCCACGGAAAGTGCCGCCAAATTCGTCACATTCGCCAGTCAAAGGCTGCTAAACTGGTTCACGGTGTCTGGGGACGAGTGCATCCGCATTCGTCTTAAGGCGCCGGAACTGTCCATCTACTATCCAGTCCGTTTCGGAGAAACTACTACATGACCACCAACACGCCGCAGGTCGCTATCAACGACATTGGTTCGGAAGCAGACCTGATCGCAGCCATCGACGAGACCATCAAGTACTTCAACGATGGCGACATCGTCGAGGGCACTGTCGTCAAGGTCGACCACGACGAGGTCCTCCTTGACATCGGCTACAAGACCGAGGGCGTCATCCTCTCTCGCGAGCTGTCCATCAAGCACGACGTCAACCCCGACGACGTTGTCGCCGTGGGCGACCAGATCGAGGCACTCGTCCTCCAGAAGGAAGACAAGGAAGGCCGCCTCCTCCTGTCGAAGAAGCGTGCGCAGTACGAGCGCGCGTGGGGCCAGATCGAGAAGGTCAAGGAAGAGGACGGCGTCGTTACCGGTACCGTCATCGAGGTCGTCAAGGGCGGCCTGATCCTCGACATCGGCCTGCGTGGCTTCCTGCCCGCCTCCCTCGTCGAGATGCGTCGCGTCCGCGACCTCGCCCCCTACATCGGTCGCGAGATCGAAGCGAAGATCATCGAGCTCGACAAGAACCGCAACAACGTGGTCCTGTCCCGCCGCGCATGGCTCGAGCAGACCCAGTCCGAGGTCCGCACGAACTTCCTGCACACCCTGCAGAAGGGCCAGGTGCGCTCCGGCGTCGTTTCCTCCATCGTCAACTTCGGCGCGTTCGTCGATCTCGGTGGTGTCGACGGCCTGGTTCACGTCTCCGAGCTGTCCTGGAAGCACATCGACCACCCGTCCGAGGTCGTCGAGGTTGGCCAGGAAGTCACCGTCGAGGTTCTCGACGTCGACATGGATCGCGAGCGCGTCTCCCTGTCGCTCAAGGCCACCCAGGAAGATCCGTGGCAGGCATTCGCCCGCACCCACGCCATCGGCCAGGTTGTGCCCGGCAAGGTCACCAAGCTGGTCCCCTTCGGCGCGTTCGTGCGCGTCGAGGACGGCATCGAGGGCCTCGTCCACATCTCCGAGCTGGCTCAGCGTCACGTCGAGCTGCCGGACCAGGTCGTCAAGGTTGGCGAAGAGGTGTTCGTCAAGGTCATCGACATCGACCTCGAGCGTCGCCGCATCTCCCTGTCCCTCAAGCAGGCCAACGAGGGCGTGGATCCGACCTCCGAAGAGTTCGATCCTTCGCTCTACGGCATGGCTGCCGAGTACGACGAGAACGGCAACTACAAGTACCCCGAGGGCTTCGATCCGGAGACCCAGGAGTGGATGGAAGGCTTCGACGCTCAGCGCGAGGCTTGGGAAGCCCAGTACGCCGAGGCTCAGGCTCGCTGGGAGGCCCACAAGGCTCAGGTCCGCAAGGCCCTCGAAGAGGACGCCGAAGCGGCTCCCTCCATCGAGGAGCAGGCCTCCTACTCGACCCCGGTCGACAATGAGGGCACCCTTGCTTCCGACGAGGCCCTTGCCGCCCTGCGTGAGAAGCTGACGAACAACTGAATCAGTCGTTCTGACTGAGCTTCGACTCGTCAGTTCACACAAGTGAACGCATGAGTGGTGGCCCCCAGGTTTTCCTGGGGGCCACCACTTTTTTCTTGGTACGCCACCTGATCTCCGGCCGCTGCGAGGCCCCTCTGGGGCGGGGATGCTTGTGGCCCCACGGGTGTTCCGGGCGCCGGAGGGCCCGGCCGCCCGCGAGGC
>CAUTGT010000210.1:0-3390 GCA_963537735.1 uncultured Actinomycetaceae bacterium
CCAACCCGTGGGGCAACATCATCGAGGACCGCGGCTCGCAGATCACCTTCTCCGCCCTGGGGCAGGAAGCTCCGCTCGACGCGAAGCGCGCCTGGGATCCGGACGGCACCAAGAAGGCCGCCCTGCGCGATGCCGTGCAGCCCGACGTGCCCGAGCTCGACGTTCGCGGCGGTGGTTCGACCTCGGTCGACATCACCACCCGTGGCATCGACAAGGCGTTCGGCATGGGCAAGCTGGTTGAAGAGACGGGCATCCCCGCCTCCGAGATGCTCTTCATTGGCGACCGCCTGGATCCGGAAGGCAATGACTACCCCGTCAAGGCCGCCGGTTACGCGACGCGTGCCGTCTCCGGATGGGAAGAATGCGTGGACGTCATCGACGAGATCGTGGCATCCATGAGCTGACCCGTCGCAGTAAAACATGACGAGGCCGGGGCTGGGTATCCAGCTCCGGCCTCGTTGTGCGCAGCTGCGGTGCGTGCGGTGACTGCGTTGCTGCGGAGTGATGCTGTGATGCGTTAGCGCGTGCCGATGCCCCTGGTTGCCCAAAACACGACGGCGGACGCGGCTGCGACGTTGAGCGAGTCGACCCCGTGGTCCATAGGAATCTTGACGGTGTAGTCGGAGGCGGCGATGGTGCGCCTCCCCAGGCCGTCGCCTTCGGTGCCCATGACCATTGCGAGGCGTGCGTCCGGCCCCTGGAGGGCGGGAAGCGACGCGAAGTCGTCGAGGGATACCGAATCGTCCGACAAGGCCAGGGATGCGACGGTGAAGCCAGCGTCCTGGAGCGTGGCGATATCGCCGGGCCAGGACTCGAGGCGGGTCCACGGCACCTGGAAGACGGTTCCCATGGAGACGCGTACGGAACGCCGGTAGAGGGGATCTGCGCACTGCGGGGTCACTAGCACGGCGTCCACTCCGAGAGCGGCCGCACTGCGGAAGGCAGCGCCGACGTTCGTGTGGTCGACGAGATTCTCTAAGACGACGACGCGGCGCGCGGGCTCGCCGCCGCGTGCGGTCGCGAGAAGTTCGCCGAGGCTCGGCAGGATGGGGCGCTGCATGGCGGCCAGGGCGCCGCGATGCAGGTGGAAACCCGTCATCTGCTCCAAGACGTCCTCGTCGGCCACGAAGACCGGGACGTTCGCGCCGTCGGGAGCACCGGTGGCGGCCTCGATCAGCTCCGTCAGGGTAGGCAGCCAACGCCTCGACATGAGGAACGAGCGCGGGCTGTGGCCCGCGTGGATCGCGCGTTCAATGACGTTCGCGGATTCGGCCATGTACAGGCCTCGCTCCGGTTCGATCTTGGAACGAAGCTTGACGTCTTTGAGACGCGTGTAGTCCTCCAGGCGTGAATCTGCCGCCAGGTCCGCGCTGGTGAGCTCGATAATCACGGCGCTGCCTTACGCGCGCTGGAGGGCGCGCGAGACCTCGCCCGGCCAGGACGGGCCCTCGAAGATGAACGCGGAGAACGCCTCGACCAGGTCGGCGCCCGCGCTGATCATGCGCAGCGCGTCCTCGGGCGACGAGATGCCACCCGTGCCGATGAGAATCTGGTCGTCGTCGAGGTGACGGGCCACCAGGGAAACCACCTCAAGCGCACGGGGCAGAAGTGGAGCGCCAGAGACGCCGCCCTCGCCCAGGTCGTGGTTAATCGTCGTGTTCGTGGCGACGACGCCCGCCAGGCCGAGCTCCTTCGTCAGCTCGACGACGGCGACGATGTCCTCGTCGGCCAAATCGGGGGCGATCTTGACGAAGAGTGGCATGACGCGGTCGGGTGCACCGGCCTCGCAGCCGCGGCGGGCGGCCTGGAGGATCGGGCGCAGGTGATCGACGGACTGCAGGTCGCGCAGGCCTGGCGTGTTGGGGGAGGAGACGTTCACGACGACGAAGTCCACCCAGTGGGCGAGCGTCTTCGCGCAGTACTCGTAGTCGGAGGGGGCGTCTTCCTCAGACGTCACCTTGTTCTTGCCGATGTTGGCGCCGACGATCGCAGCGCGGCCCGCGGGAGTCGAGCGCAGCTCGCGCAGTTTCTCGGCGGCGGCATCTGCTCCGGCGTTGTTGAAGCCCATGCGGTTACGCAGGCCGCGCTGCTCCATGAGACGCCACAGGCGCGGCGCGTCGTTGCCGGGCTGCGGGCGAGGGGTGACGGTGCCGATCTCGACGAAGGCGTAGCCGAGGGCGCACATGCCGAGCACGGCCTCGGCGTCCTTGTCCATGCCAGCCGCCAGACCCAGGCGGGAGGGGAGGCGACGCTCACCCAGGGTCAGGGGGACCTCGACGCCGTCGACCACGCGCGTGGGGGAGTAGGTCGGGTCGAGGTGGCCCAGCGTGGCGCGCATGAGCCCGCGCGTCGGGGCGAATCGTCCGGCCAAGGAAATCGCTCCCAGACCCCAGTGGTGTGCATCCTCCGGGTTGGAACGCGAGATGAAGTGTGTGAAAGCCCAGTTGTACGCGCGTCGGATCATGCCTCCTAGGATAGTTGATCAGTCCCACCATGCCCACCACCACCGTGTGGATGATCCGTCTCGAACGAGAACGCGCACCTCGTCCGGCGGGATTGCATCGTCACCGAGGCCGAGGACCGTGGCAAGTGTCAGCCAGTGCTGATAGCTCGGATAGCGCTCCTCGTCGATGGGAGCGCCGGTGTGAGCGATGATCGCGGATTCGGGGACGAGCACGGTGTCGATGCTGACGCGTTCGTCGCGGCGCGGTGCGCGAATGACGTATCCCTCGAGGGTGAGTCCGTCGATGCGGGAGGCGGCGCGCAGGAGGTCGATGATCCGAGGGGCGTTGTTTTGCCGGTCGTTGCGCGCGTCTTTCGGCAGCAACGAGGCGAGCCGACGAGCATCAGACCCCGATAGGTCCGCGAAGCGTGCGTAGTCGCCGAGGTCCCACCCGTCGCACAGGTAGGGAGCCAACAGGGCGGAGACGCCCCGATCGTCGAGCCACCGAGGTGGGCCGTACATTCCCTCGGGGGAGGGTTCTTCCTCGTCGAGTATCGCGTCGCAGGCGGCGGGCAGTGTGATCGTTGTGTGCATAGTGCTTCCTTGTCGTTCCAGACGGAGCGCCGATGCTCCGACACGGACAGGATTGTGCACGCGAGGGTGTGATGGCCAGCGCCACGGCATACCCTGTGGATACAGGTGCGGCCGCGAGATGCCCTGTGGATACAACACGTCGGCCCCGCGCCCATGTGGATGGGGCGGGGCCGACGATGAAGACGACTACTTCGGGAACTGACCGCGGTCGACCTGCGGGCGCGGCGAACGCCAGCGGCGAGGCATGATCATGCGGGAGAAGGTGTAGTAGCCGGTACCCGAGGGAATATCCTCACGGGGGTGGGCCTCGGTGAAGATGCGCTTGATCTTGCGCCACACGAGGATGGCCTCAA
>CAUTGT010000211.1:0-3388 GCA_963537735.1 uncultured Actinomycetaceae bacterium
AACGGATCGAGCGAGGACCTGACGAAGTACCTCGGCGCGGACTACGGGGACCTGTCCCGCACGATCCTCCTCGAGGAGCTGGGCGGCTACGACTCGGGCGGCAAGTCGGTGGAGGTCAAGCACAAGATTAAGGCCCTCAAGTCCCTGACCAGCAAGCCCGCCGGTGTCCTGCTCGGCCACTGGTACGACACTGAGACCCCCGTCAAGTGGTCGGTTGACCGCTGGTTCAGCCTGCCGATGGCCACCATCACGACCTCGGACCGCAACCGCCTCTACGACGCCATCAAGGCCTCGGAGAGCGGATCGATCGAGGTTGGGGTTTCCGCCTCCGCGATCCTTACCGTGCCCGAGGGGCTGCAGGCCTCCGACTTCTCCTCCACCGGCGTGACCCCCGACCTGAGGCTCAAGCCCGAGGTTGCGGCCCCCGGAGGCAAGGTCATGTCTGCCACCCCCGGAAACTACTACGATCGCCTCTCCGGCACGGCCGAGGCCTCGGCTCAGGCCGGCGCTGTCGCTGCCCTCGTGCGCCAGCGCGTGGCGTCCGACCCGGACTTCGCGAGCATGTCTGCCGCCGAGAAGAACGCCGTGGTCACGAACCTCCTGATGGGCACCGCCCGTCCGATCGTGGACGCGGAGCAAAATGACGGCGCCTACTACTCGCCGCGCCGAGTGGGCGCGGGCCTCGTGGATGCCCAGGGTGCCACGACCTCGTCCGTGTACCCGAGCGTCGTGGGTGCGGACAACCCATCGCGCCCCAAGGCTGACCTGGGCGACGGAACCTCCGGGTGGACCTTCCAGGTGACCCTCACGAACATCTCCGACACCGCCCGCACCTACACGCTGGGTGGCCAGGCCCTGTCCGAAAAGGTCGCGAGCATGCTGTTCACGCACCACTCGACCAACTGGGCGGGGCAGGGCATCGACCTGACCTTCTCCTCCGACTCGGTGACCGTGCCCGCCAAGGGAGCCGCCACCGTGACCGTCACCGTGACCCCGCGCTCGGCCTTCGCCTCGTACGCGGCGGAGAACGCGCCCAAGGGCACGTTCATCGACGGCGCCGTCACCTTCACGAGCACCGATGGGGCTCCGAACCTCACCGTCCCCTACGTGGGCTTCTATGGCTCCTGGGGTGCGCCCGCGATCTTCGACCTGGTTACCCCCGACAACCACATCAGCGGCTACGGGTCGACGTTTATGAACGGACGCCTGCCCTTCGGGCAGCAGAGCCCCTTTGACGTTGAAGACGAGAGAATGATCAATGGGGTCAACCCCGATCTCCTCGTCATCTCGCGCTCCACGGATGAGGGTGCCCGCACCTCCGTCACCCCGGGCACGGTGCTGCTGCGCTCCGTCCCCTCCCTGACCTACACCTTTAGGAACGAGGCCGGGGAGACGATCCGCTCCTTCACGTGTGGGCGCGCGGATCGGTCCATCTACGACGTGCACACGCGCTCGCCGCGCACCGTCGAAGAATCGGCGCCGGGCTGCGACCCATGGTTCAACGGCTATGCGCCGGACGGGACAGAGTTGCCGGACGGGCGCTACACGCTGACGATCGAGGCCTCGACCTACGGCCCGTCGCCCGCGACCCAGGCCATCAGCTACGCTGTTACGCTCGACACGAAGGCACCCGTCATCTCGAACGTGACGGTGTCGGGTGAGGGCAAGGACCGTGTCCTGTCCTTCGATGTCACCGACTCCTCGGCGATCGCTGGCGTGGGCTTCTCGGCAACCCCGGACGGTAAGGTCGTCGAGCGCGGCGCCGAGGTC
Organism: uncultured Actinomycetaceae bacterium; assembly: GCA_963537735.1. Classification (GTDB taxonomy): domain Bacteria; phylum Actinomycetota; class Actinomycetes; order Actinomycetales; family Actinomycetaceae; genus Pauljensenia. The sequence continues at coordinate 1,771 of CAUTGT010000211.1, forward strand.
TACCCGACCGGGCGCAGCGAGGATGGGCTGGTCCACCGCCACTTCGACGTGCCGCTCAAGGACGCCCTGACGAGCATCGGCGGTGACCCGTCGACGATCTACCTGCACGTGTGGGACTGGCCGGTCAACGGGGCAACGGCCCCGGTCGCCCTCAAGACGATCCCCATGACGTCTCTGACGTTGTCGCGCCAGTCGGTCACGCTCGGCGTGGGGGAGGCCGTCACGCTGAGTGCCACCCACGAGCCCGCGGACGCGAACGTGACCGGCCTCGTCTGGTCCTCCTCGGACGAGGCCGTGGCAACGGTGAGTGCGACCGGTGAGGTCAGCGCGGTGGGCGCGGGCGACGCGACCATCACCGTCTCCGACCCGACGCAGCCGAGCCTGTCGGCCAGCGCCACCATCCACGTGAATGTTCCCGCGCCCGCCTCCAAGGCCGGTACCTGGAAGCGGGACGGCCGAGGCTGGTGGTACCGCTACGAGGACGGCAGCTACCCCGCCGATACGACCCTCGCGATCGACGGATCGACGTACCGCTTCGACGCGAGCGGCTACATGCGCACCGGCTGGGTGAGGGAGCAAGGCTCGTGGTACTACCACGGGGCATCGGGTGCGCAGGCGAGCGGGTGGGTCCTCGACGGGATCTCCTGGTACTACCTGGATCCGGCGACGGGCGTCATGGTGACCGGTTGGGTCAAGGACGGGGACACCTGGTACTACCTCAATCCCGCCACCGGCAAGATGGTGACGGGGTGGCTCAAGGACGGCGGTGCCTGGTATTACCTGAAGACCGGTAGCGGTGCGATGGCCACGGGCCGACTGCGCATCTTCTGGAGGTGGTACACCTTCTCCGAGACGGGGCAGCTGATCAGCTAGGTTGCCCCTGAGAGTGACCGTCCAGGCCCGCACGCCCTGCACCATGTGGGGTGTGCGGGCCTGGATGCTTGTGTCAAGCGACCAAGCGCCAAAATTCCCAGGGTTTTTTCAGGTTGTCTTGCCGTTGTCGCAAGGTTCGCTCCTTACACTGAATGTCATCACAAGGGAATACGGCACGGACCATGGGGGTCCGGGACATGCCGACGAGACTTTTTCGAGGAGCTTTCTGGGAAAACTTGCACTGTGTTGATGGGATAAGCTGAGGGGCCGACCGCCAGGTCGGCCCCTCAGCTTATGCGCGGGCCTGCACAAAATGTCAGTGTGTGGACACTGAGTCATCTATCGGACATGCATACTGCACAACTGGAAGAACTTTCGCATAATAGGACGGCGCGTCACCCGGACGCGCTTTTGATCGTCATCTCATCGATACGTAAGTGAGCCATTGATGTCCCGTCACTCCACCCCGGCACTCGCGCTCGCCGCAGCCCTCGCTCTGACCGGCGTGAGCGTCCCGGCGCTTGCAGCGAGCCCGCAGCCGGGCGATGTCCTCCCCGCCAACCCCACCCACGCCTCGTCTAAGGACGCGCAGTTGGGGACGCGAGTCGAGGACGCGCAGCTGTCCATCCGCCAGGCCGAGGCTGGGGGAGTGACCCTGCCCGACGCCTCGTCCGCGCAGGAGGCGGCCGACGACACCCCGACGACGATCATCGTCCAGCTGGAGGACGGAACAGCCGGTAGCTCC
>CAUTGT010000212.1:0-3387 GCA_963537735.1 uncultured Actinomycetaceae bacterium
TGCCCACGCTCTACGGGGGCGACGTCGCCCTGCCCTGGCCGGCCCTCGAGGACGCGTTCAACGCCGGCGGCACGCGCGCGATCGGCCTGTCGAACTACGAGCGCGAGCACGTCGAGGCGGTCCGTGCGGTCGCGACGGTCGCCCCGCACGTCCTCCAAGTTGAATCCCACCCCTTCTTCCCGAACGCCGACCTGCGCGCCTACGCCCAGGGCCTCGGCATGGTGTTCGAGGCCTGGTCCCCCCTCGCGCGCGGACGCGCCGTCACCGACCCGACGCTCGTCGAGATCGGCGCGCGCCTCGGCGTGGGCCCGACGCAGGTCGCGCTGCGCTGGGCGCTGGATCGCGGGCACGTCGTCTTCCCCAAGACCCTGAGCCGCAAGCGCATGGCCGCTAACTTCGACGTGTTCTCCTTCTCGCTGGATGCCGAACAGACCGCTCGCATCGACGCGCTCGACGCGGGCGAGGACGGGCGCATGGGGTCGCATCCGGCGACGATGGACCGACTCTGAGGACGGGTACGATACAGGTATGGCTTCCAAGCTCACGCGCGCCGACCGCGCCATCGTCCGACTGGCCGACGGCACCGTCAAACAGCAGAACCTGCTCACGGGCACAGAGGTCTGGACCGTTCCCGGCCGCGGCAACCGGCCCCTGACCACCCCTCACGCGGACCACAACCCCATCGACCACGAGGCCGACGGACACCACTGCGCGTTCTGCTGCGGCCGCTACCTTGAAACCCCGCCCGAGAAGTCGCGCCTCGTGCGCCACGAGGACGGGTCCTGGGAGCAGCTGGACGCCCTCGGCGCCGATCAGCTCGGAGACACGGTCGCCGAGTTCCGCCGCATCCCCAACCTCTTCGAGATCGTCTCCTACAACTACTGGCATCTCAACCACGGGCACGTTCCCTCCGAGGACGACCGTCGCCGCATGGCCCACTACCTGGCCTCGGACGCGGGCTACGAGCACGTCATGAACGTCGTCCGCTCGCGCATGTTGGCCTCGGGCATGAGCGAGGGCGAGTTCGCGGCCACCAGCGAAACCGCGCGCCTCCAATCCGCCAACGGCTTCTTCTCCGGCGGCCACGACCTGATCATCGGCAGGCGCCACTACGTCGACGGCGCCACCGAAGCACACCAGCTGGCCGGTTCCGGCACCCTCACCCCCGAGGAGCACGAGCAGTACACCGCCTACACGGCCCGCTCGATGCGCGACCTGTACGACCTGGACCCCGCCGTGCGCTACGTCGCGACCTTCCAGAACTGGCTGCGCCCCGCCGGCGCATCCTTCGACCACCTGCACAAGCAGCTCGTCGCGATCGACGACATGTCCGTGCAGACCGAGGCCGAGCTAGAGCGTCTGCGCGCCCAGCCCGACATCTACGACCAGATCTTCACGGTCGCGGCCACGCGCAAGCTCCTCATCGCCCAGAACGAGCACGCAGTCGCCCTGGCCGGCTTCGGGCACCGTTTCCCCGGCATCGCGATCTGGCCCCTGGGCGAGCCGAAGAACCCGTGGGAGGTCAGTCCCGAGGCCATGCGCGGCATCTCCGACATCCTGCACGCCGCGCACGCCGCGACGGGCGTGGAGGTGCCCGCGAACGAGGAGTGGTACCACCGCCCGCCCACCGTGTCCACGCCCATGCGCTGGCGCATCCTGCTCAAGTGGCGTATCTCGACGCTCGCGGGTTTCGAGGGCGGCACGCGCATCTACCTCAACACGATCGATCCGTGGAAGGTCGTCGAGCGCACCGTGCCGCGACTGCTCGAGCTGCGCGAAGCGGGCCTCATCGCACCCATGCGCATCGGGGAGGAATGCAGAGTCAGCCCCGCAATGCTGCGAGGCTGACTGGAGAAGGGACGCGTCCGGCGGGGTTTACTCCTCGTCGTCGCTCGAATTCCCGTATCCCGTGTCGGTCGCGGGGTTATCTGCGGGGGCAGGCTCCGGTTCGACGTCCTGCGCGCCCTGGTCCGTCGCGGGGTCGGGAGTGCTCGGCGAGGCCAGCGCCGAGGACCACGTGGCCAGCCACGCGCTCATCGCATCGAGAGAACCGACGGTCTCGTCGGCAACGATCGGATCGCCGCTGATCCCCATCAGCCAGCCGGCCTTCGTGTCGGCGGCGAGCACGCCATCGATCGGATAGACGGCGCCCGTCGTCGCCAGGGAGCGCTGCGCGGTCTCACCCTGCAGCCAAGCGATGAGAGACTCCGCGCCGTCCGACGCGGGCGAGGACGTGGGGGCCGCGTACATGATGCGAGCGATGCACGTCGAGGAGATCGCGGTTCCGTAGGAATCGGCACCCGTGTTCGTCGCCGCCGCGGCCACCAGCGAACGCGGGGCTACGATCAGCGGGTATGCGCCGGAAGAACCCGCGGAGGCTCCCACGACCTCGGACAGGTACCCCTCGGACACGTGCGCGCCGGCCGTCCACGCGGCGACAGCGCCTCCCAGGGAGGAATCCACGCGCGGGTTGAGGGACTGCGCGAAGGAACCCAGCCCCTCGCCCGTCTGCGCGGCGGCCTCCTGCACGAAAGCACGGCCCACCGACGACGAGGCCGGGTCCGGGACCGTCAGCAGCGCGCGGATACGCGGAGAGGTCAGATCGCCGAACGAGGTCGGCAGCGGGCGGCCGTTCGCACTCATCCACGACTTGTCGGCAATGACGCACACGTCATCGCGCCCGTAGGCGATCGCCGCAGCGGCACCGTCCACGACTGTTCCTGCAATCGTCGCCGTATCCTGAGGCGCCGAAGCAGCGATCGTGCCCGCCGCGGTCGCCTGCAGGGCATCCGCGCCATCCAGGCCGAGCACCACGTCCGCGCCCGCCTTCGACAGCGCATCCACGCCATCCACCGGCACCGCCGCAACCGTGAAGCCCGTCGCCTTCGTGAACTCCTGCGCGGTCTCCATCGGCAGCTGCGCGCCACCCACCAGGGCGACGGTCACCGTGCCCGAACCGCTACGAGGAGTCGGAGCGTCGATCGTCCCAGCCGTGGTCGCACTCGACGAGGCCCGGGCACTCTGACCCGGCACGATCGGCGACGCAAACGGATCCCGCGGCGCGCCGGGCGACACGGACGGCGTACAAGCCGCCACCGCCGTCGACGCCACAACGAGGGCCGACAACGCAAAAACAGAGCGGGAGCGAGCCATAAGGAATCCTTCAGACGGGAACACTACTGTTCAAGCATAGGACAGGGCACCCGTGGGCCTCGCGCAAGAGCGCCGCGTGGGGCATCATGGAAGAGCGCGCACGCGCACAGGGACAATCACCCATCACGCCAGGAGGCACCCATGGACTCAGCCACCATCGAAAAGCTCGCCACGACCGCCGTCATCGCCGGAGCGGCCTTCGCCGCCTCCAAGGTCTTCGAAGCCGGCTGGAAG
>CAUTGT010000213.1:0-3384 GCA_963537735.1 uncultured Actinomycetaceae bacterium
GGGGGCCTGACATGAGTATTCGCCTCGGAATCCTCGGCATCGGCTCGATGGGCCGGCACCACGTGCGTAACGCCCGCGCCACCGCCGGCGTGGACCTCGTCGCTCTCGCCGACCCGGGCGGCGACCGCTTCGGCGTCGCCGGCGACCTGCCCGTCCTGGGCGGCGTCGAAGAGCTGATCGAGGCCGGTATCGACGCCGCGATCATCGCCGCGCCCACTGCCCACCACGAGGCAGCGGCCCTGGCGCTGGCCGAGGCCGGGGTGCACACCCTCGTCGAAAAGCCGCTCGCCACGAGCGTGGAGGCGGGACGGCGCATCCGCGACGCCTTCGCGGCCGCTGGCCTCGTCGGCGCCGTCGGCTACGTCGAGCGCTGTAACCCTGCGCTCATCGACATGCGTCGGCGAATCTCGGAGGGGCAGCTCGGCGAGATCGAGCAGATCGCGACGCGCCGCCAGTCGCCCTTCCCGGCGCGCATCAGCGACGTCGGTGTCGTCAAAGACCTGGCCACGCACGACGTGGACCTGGCCGCGTGGGTGGCCGACGCCCCCTACGAGAGCATCTACGCGCGCACATCCGCGCGCTCGGGGCGAGTACACGAGGACATGATGGTCGCCTCGGGTGTCCTTGCGGGCGGCATCCTCGTCAACCACCTCGTCAACTGGCTGACCCCCTACAAGGACCGCACGACGATCGTGACGGGGGAGCGCGGCGCGCTCGTCGCAGACACCGCGATGGGGGACCTGACCTTCTACGAGAACGGCCACGCGCCCCTGCAGTGGGACGCCATCGCTGCCTTCCGTGGAGTGAGCGAGGGCCAGGTCGTGCGCTACGCGCTCACCAAGCGCGAGCCCCTCGCCCTCGAACACGAGCGCTTCCGTGACGCGATCCTCGGCGTGGGTGCCGAGCACGTCACGATGGACGAGGCCCTGGACAACCTGCGCGTCGTCGAGGCCATCCTGTCCTCGGCAGCGTCTGGGCGTTCCGTCGACCTGTAGAGCGCTGCGTTATCGGGTCACGTCGGCGTAAGTTTCGCGCAGCTGATCCACGGATCCGCGCAGCGAGCGCTCGCGTGTCACCCATGCCCGGCATGCCGCTCCGCGATCCGCGCGCTCGTCCTCCGACCAAGCCAAGGCCTCGTCGATGGAACGGGCCAGGGCCTCGGGCGAGCGTTCGGCCGTCAGTATCGAGGCCCCGGGCGCGATCATCTCCGGCGTGCCGCCCGTGGCATAGGAGGCCACGGGAACGCCGCACGCCTGCGCCTCGAGGAGGACGAGTCCCGCGGCCTCCTGCCGTCCCTGCGTCGGCCTCGTGGGCAGGACGAGGACGTGGGCGCGGCGCATCCAATCGCGCACCCCTTCGCGATCCAGCCGTCCCGCGCACGTCACGTGGGCTGGAGCGCCTGCGCGCAGGCCCGCCTCCAGCGGCCCGTCTCCGACGAGCACGAGGCGATGCGGGCGACGCCCCACGAGCATGGCCGACGCCCGTGCCAGGTCATTCACGCCCTTGAGGTGGCTGAGGGCTCCCACGAACAGGACGACGGGATCCTCGCCCGATCCTGCCGTGTTCGGGGCGGGCGTCCACCAGTGCGTGTCCACGCCCTGATAGTGCACGCTCAGTCGCTTCGGATCAGCGCCCGCTCCCAGCGCGACGTCCGCCAGGTACCGGGAGACAGCCAGCAGTCGACTCGCGCCGTCGAAGACCGCTCGCCGATTGCGCGCGTTCCACGCGGCCCCCGCGCCGCGCCCGAGCCTCGGGTAGGCATCCCCGCCGTGCAGAGTCACCACGAGGGGCGTACCCGTCTCCCGCGCGGCGCCGACGGCCGGCAGAGACCACGTCGCCTGATGCTGGTGGATAACGTCCGGGCGCCACGCGGCGATCGCGCGGTGCATCTGGCCCAGGCCTCGCGCCTGCGCGGCCACGCGAACGGGGAGCGGGCTGCCGAGCGCGCGGGGCGCGGCCTCGTCGATGGGGATCGTGATGGCCGGATCGGCGATGCGCGCCGCGAGCGTGAAGACTCGCCAATCGAGCTCCGGCATCGCGAGGGCGTGCGAGAGTGCGAAGTAGGTCGGGGGAACCAGCAGGGTTCCCTTCGTCAGGGCGACCCTCACGAGTTCCACCCGAGGGCAGGCGCGGATCGGTGAGCGGGCATGCCACCATCCTAGGGGCAAGCCGCGCTCCCCAGGTGATTAAATGAGTCCATGACGAACGCACCTGCCCGCCCCGCCCGCTCGGGCGTCCTCGCGCAGGTGCTCACCCTCCTTGGCGGCACCCTCCTCGCCCAAGTCATCGCCTTCGTCGCCCAGATCGGCATCGCCCGCCTCTACACGGACACGGACCTGGGGTATCTGGGCATCTTCACGTCCGCCGCGACCCTCGGCGCCGCCGTCGCGGGCGCCCGTTTCGACCTCAGCATCGTCCTGCCCGCCCCGGGGGACGAGGCCTCGGCCCGTTCCCTGGCCCGCCTGGCCTCGCGCTGCGTGCTGGTCTCCTCCGCGCTGGCCACCCTGATTGCGGCCGCCGCGTGGCCGTGGGTGAGCGCGCACTACGGAAGCGCGCTCGCGGGCTGGCTGCTCGCCGTCGGCGTGTCCGTCCTGTTCCTGGCACAGGGGCAGGTGTGCTCCTATTGGCTGACCCGCCACCGCCGATTCCAGGCGATCTCACGTTCCTCCGTCGTGCGCGCCCTCGGGATCGCTGTCCTACAGCTGGTGTGCGGTTTCCTGGCTGGCGGTGGCTTGGGAGCGGCGATTGGGGCGACGATCGCCGGCCAGGGCCTCGCCGTCGCCTACCTGTCGTGGCGCGCCCGCGACGCGCGCGAGCGCGAGGCTGAGGATCCGCCCCTGCGCGAGGTGGCCTCGCGCTACCGCAAGATGGCCCTCGTGGGAGTGCCCAACGTCGTCGTCGACGCGCTGCGCACGAGCGCGATCCCGATGCTTATCGCCACGTATTCCGTGGCCTCGCTCGGCCAATTCAACATGGCGTGGCTGGCCCTGCAGGCCCCGGTCGCCCTCATCGCGGGGGCGCTGTCGCAGGTGTACCTGCCGCGCCTGTCGGATACCCCTCCCGGAGAGATGACCCGAGTCGTCGTGCGCGTCGGCGGCATTGCGCTGGCATGCTCGATCCCCGTCTTCGCCCTGCTCGCGTGGGTGAGCCCCGCGCTGTTTCCCCTCGTCTTTGGGGAGCGATGGGAGGCGGCTGGTTACTTCGCTCGATCCCTAGCCCCCTGGCTGGCCCTGACGGTCGCGACCTCGCCGCTCTCCAACGTGTTCGTCGCGACCTATCACCAGCGGCGCATGCTGGCCTTCGCGTGCGTGTACTGCGCGGTGCCGCTGGCGTGGCTCTCGTTCAGCCCCTACGGCGTCGAGACGACGGTCGCGGTGCTCGGCG
>CAUTGT010000214.1:0-3376 GCA_963537735.1 uncultured Actinomycetaceae bacterium
GAGCACGCCATCGCGGCGCTCGCCAGCATGGGGGAGAGCAGGCCCGCGATCGCCAGCGGCACCATGAGGACGTTGTAGAAGAACGCCCAGAACAGGTTTTCCTTGATGATGCGCAGCGTCCGGCGCGACACTCGGATCGCGGTCGCCGCCGAGGTGAGCGAGGAGTTCATGAGCGTCATGTCCGCCACCTCGATCGCCACGTCCGTGCCCGAGCCCATCGCGATGCCCAGGCCCTTCGCGCTGGCCTGTGCGAGGGCGGCCGCGTCGTTCACGCCGTCGCCCACCATCGCGACCGTACGGCCCTCGGCCTGCAGGTCAGCGACGGTGTCGCGCTTGCCGTCGGGCAGGACGCCCGCGATGACGCGCTCGATGCCCACCTGACCCGCGACGTGGCGGGCCGCAGCCTCGTTATCGCCGGTCAGCAGGATCGGCTCGATGCCGAGCTCGCGCAGCTGAGCGATCGCATCCGCGGAGGACTCCTTGACCGTGTCGCGCACGACGAGCGCTGCGATCGCCTGACCCTCGACGCGCTCGGGAATCACCAGGGACGAGGCCGGGTCCCCCTCGCGCTCGCCCGTCCCCGGGGTGGTGCCCGGCTGGGTGGGGGTACCGGTATCCCCACCCGCGCTGCCGCCAGCGGCGTGTGCGCCGTCGGAGGACGCGGCCTCAGAACGAGAGGTAACCGTGCCGGAGTAGCCGGCGGCCGCGACGATGGCCTCGAGTTCTTCGTCGCTGTGAGGAGCGGTGAGCGTGATGCGCGCGGATTCGGTGGCGAGGTTGACCTCGGCCTTCACGCCGTCGAGTTTGCCGAGCTTGCGCTCGACGCGGCGCACGCAGGACGCGCAGGTCATGCCGCCCACGCTCATGGTGAGCGTGGCGAGGGGCAGCTCGGCGTCGGGGCCGGGCAGGACGATGTGCGTCTGAGCCTCGGGCATGGGGGTGACGGCCTCGGTGGTCGCGACTCGGCCGAGCTGCGGCGCGATGGCCGCGACGACGGCGGAGGCGCCCGAGGCCTCGGCCTCGCGCACGGCATCGAGAAGGGAAGTGGGCACGTCGATGCCCAGGGAAGCCAGCCACGACGGGCGGCCGACCAGCACGCCGCCCTGCGCGGTGATGCCGACGACGCCGAGCCCGGGCTGGTTCGCGAATGCCGTCACGGGGACGAGCGACAGGCCGCGCTCCGTAGCGCCCGACGTGATGGCGCGGGCGACGGGATGCTCGGACAGAGACTCGACGGAGGCGGCGAGCGACAGGGCCGAGGCCTCGCCCGCGCCTGGCGCGACCGCGACCGACTCGAGGGACATGACGCCCGTGGTGACCGTGCCCGTCTTGTCCAGAAGCATCGTGTCGATCGAGCGCGTCTGCTCGAGGATCTCCGCGTTCTTGATGAGGATGCCCAGCTGCGAGGCGCGCCCCGACCCGACGAGGATCGCGGTGGGTGTGGCCAGGCCGAGCGCGCACGGGCATGCTACGACCAGAACGGCGACGGCCGCCGTGAACGCGGCCTGCACGCCGCCGCCCGCGAGCAGCCAGCCCCCGAGCGTCAGCAGGGAAACGATGATGACGATCGGCACGAACACGCCGGAGATCTGGTCCGCGAGTCGCTGGACGGGCGCCTTACCTGCCTGGGCCTCGGCGACCATGCGCCCCATCTGCGCGAGCGTCGTGTCCGAGCCGACGCGCGTGGCGCGCACCAGCAGGGACCCCCACGTGTTGACGGTCGCACCCGTCACCGCGTCGCCGGGGGCGGCGTCCACGGGCACGGACTCGCCCGTCAGGAGCGAGGTGTCCAGGGCGGAGGAACCCTCAACGATGACGCCGTCGGTTGCCACCTTCTCGCCCGGGCGCACCGTGAAAAGATCGCCGACCTGCAGGGACGAGGCGGGCACGACGCTCTCGGAGCGCTCGCCGGTCGCGGGGTCGACGCTCACGAGCGTCGCCTCCTTCGCGCCCATGCTTAGCAACGAACGCAGTGCGTCGCCCGCGCGGTAGCGTGCGCGCGCCTCCAGGTAGCGGCCCGTCAGCAGGAACACGACGATCGTGGACGCGACCTCGAAGTAGATCTCCGCGTGGGCGGCGTGCGCCGCGCGCGGGATTAGGCTCATCTGCATGCGCATGCCGAGCATCCCGGCGCCGCCCCACAGCAGCGCCCACCAGCTCCACAGCGTCGAGGCGATGACGCCGAGGGAGACCAGCGTGTCCATCGTCGTCGACCCGTGGCGACCCGCCGCGAAGGCCGCCCGGTGGAAGGGCCACGCACCCCACGTGACGACCGGGATCGTGATCGCCGCGACGACCCACTGCCACCCCGTGAACTGCCAGGCGGGCACCATCGACAGAATCGCCGCGAGGATGCCCAGTGGCGCGGAAACGATGAGGCGTCGGAGCATGTCGGCGGCGTGGGCGCGGGTGCCCTCGCCGACCTGGGGGGTCGGGGACGAGGCCGGGGTGGCCTCAGGGGAAGAAGGAGCGGCCGTGGGAGTGGTCGTCACGGAGTCAGTGGACATGGGTACCCTCCGGGGGTATGTAAAGAGCGAAAGGAAACGAGGCCGGGGAAAGTGCCCCGGCCTCGTCGGTGAGGCGTGGGAAACCTCAGAAGTCGCGCGCGATGCCGACCAGCGTGAAGCCGGCCTCGGAGACCGCGTCGCCCAGCGCCGCGTCGTCCAGGGGCGTGTCGGTCAGGACCGTCACCTTGGAGGTGGCGCCCGAGTTGAGGATGACCTCGACGTTCTTGACGCCGGGGATCTCGCTCAGCTCTTCGCTGACGCTCATCACGCAGTGGCCGCAGGTCATGCCGTCGACGGACAGTTCAATGGTGCGATCGATCTCGGTGGTCATGGTTTCTCCTTGGGGTTAGGACTTGATGAGGCGCGCGATGGCCGCGGCCGCCTCGTCGACTTTGGCCTGTGCGGCCTCGTCGGATTCGCGCGCCGCCGTGACGACGCAGTGGTTCATGTGGTCTTTGAGCAGGTTGACCGCGACCGAATCGAGTGCGGACTGGACGGCGGAGACCTGCGTGAGGATGTCGATGCAGTACTCGCCCTGCGAAATCATGCGCTGCAGGCCGCGCACCTGGCCCTCGATGCGGCGCAGGCGCGCGAGATGATTCTCGGTGTTGCCGTGGTAGCCGTGTTCGTTGCTCATAGCGCTAAGGGTACCCCTAGGGGGTATGGGTGTCAAGGTGGTGCGTCAACGACGCGCTGTGGGGGTGGCGACACGCATCCCCCAATGCGGCGCACCCAGCCCCGGCCCGCCGTAGGGTGTAGGCAGCACACAGGGAAGGAGGGGACATGAAGCGACGCCCGCGTCGGCGCTACCGCGCGATCCGCCGCGTCCCCCAGGCCTACCCCGGTCTCTACCTGCGCCTCAAAGTCGC
>CAUTGT010000215.1:0-3349 GCA_963537735.1 uncultured Actinomycetaceae bacterium
CGGCGCAGGGGTGGGTCGAGAACAAAGGCAGTTTCGTCGACGCCCGGGACGAGGCGGTAGAGCGCTGCTGGACGCCCGGCGCCCTCGCGCACCGTGCCTCCCGTCGGCTCAATAAATGATGCGGTTTTTGTTGCTTTGCGGTGAAAGTTGCGCGGGTCGAGCGCCGATCCCCAGATGGCTTCGTACGTGGTGCGCAGCTGTGTGATTGTGAACTCGGGGCCACAGAAGGATGTGGCCAGGGGAGAGTATTCGATCTTGGAGCGGGCTCGCTCGACGCCGTCCGCGAGGATCGTTGCGTGATCGAAGGCGAGGGGGGAGGTGGGAGCAAGGAGGGCGTCGACGGGATGCCAGAGGGCTCCCGCGGCGTCGCCGCCCGAGCGGGTTGGTGAGAACGAGGGGGCGAGGAGGAGGTAGGCGACGGAGAGAACGGGACCTCGTGGGTCGCGGCCTTCCGGTCCGTAGGAACACAGCTGTTCGAGATGTCCCGGCGGAGTGATGCCCGTTTCTTCCTCAAGCTCGCGTGCTGCCGCCTCTTCGGTCTGTTCGTTCTTGCGCAGAAAGCCGCCGGGGAGTGCCAAGTGATCCTTGAAAGGCTCAATTCCACGCCGCACGACGAGGGCGTGGAGCGTGTGCTCGATGACCGTCAGGGCGACAATGTCGACCGCGACGGGGATGGTGAGGGGAGAGGTCATGGTGTCAGCATAACTTATTTGTGTCGAGTTGACATTAAATACATTGTGGGGTTATCGTCATCCTGACATAAACAAGTGGTTCGCCACCCAACCAAGGAGTCATCATGGGAACCCTGCACCACCACCCCTTCCTCATCCGCTACCAGGGCGGCGCCGGCGATCACGTCGTCCAGATCCGCGCCGGACGCACCGTCCGATCCGGCGTCGGCCAGTCCTTCTGGCTGCGAGCCGGTCGCTGCGCGCTCGCGGAGGTTCCCACCGCCAACCGAGCCCACAGCTTCCTCGTCCAGACGACCACCGCCGACCAGCAGAACATCAACGCGCAGGTCGCCATCACCTACCGCATCGAGGATGCAGAAGCCGCCGCTGCGCACTACGACTTCGGCCTGTACCCGCGCGAAGCGGGAGCCGACGCCCAGGGGTTGTGGCAGATCGACGAGACCGTCACCCGCATCGCGTTCTCAGCCCTGGCCTCGGCAATTGGCGAGATGACCCTCTCCGACGCCATTTCCGGATCCCTCGAACGGGTCGGACGCGTGCTGACCCAAGCCTTCGCGGACGATCAACAGCTGCGCGCCACCGGCGTTGCCGTCGTCGACGCGCGCCTACTGAGCCTGCGCCCGGACGAGGGGGTCGAATCCTCCCTGCGCGCCCCTCTCCTCGAGCAACTCCAGGCCGAGGCCGACCGAGCCCTCTACGAACGCCGTGCGCTCGCGGTCGAGCGTGAGTCCCAGATCTCCGAAAACGAGATGCAATCCAAGCTCGACCTGGCCCGCAAGCGTGCCGACCTCGTCGACCAGGAGGGACACAACGCCAGGCGTGAAGCCGAAGAAAAGGCTGCAGCAGACGCGATCGAGGTCGAAGCGGAAGCGCGCCGTATCACTGAAAAAGCCAAGGCGTACGAGGTCGACTGGAACACCGCGGGCCGCGCCCGGGTTGATAACGACGCCGCCTACATCCAGGCACTCGCCGAGGCCGGGCCCGAGGTGGCGCGGGCCCTCGCGCTGAAGGAAATGGCGAAGAACATGCCCTCCTTCGGGAACATCACCATCACCGCCGACGTGCTCAGCGACCTTGTCGCTGCCTTCACCGGCTCCGCAAAGGCGGGACAGTAGTCATGCGCCGCCGCGCCGTCATCGTCCGACGCCCCACCGAGTTCGACGAGCTCATGGACCGCTACTCCACGCGCGGCCAGGTCGAATTCGTCCTGCGCAGCCGTGGGCGCACCCTCGAGTCCGTCGAACGTACGCACGAGTCTCACGTGGCAGCCCTGGCTCGCGTGCGTGCGGGCATCCCGGACGGGTGGGCGAGCGCCGACGTCGAGCGCGATTCCCTGTCGCGCTTCCTCTTCGCCCCCGAGGACGTCATCGTCGTCGTGGGCCCAGATGGCCTGGTCGCCAACGTCGCCAAGTACGCGGGCGACCAAGCCGTGGTCGGTGTCAACTCCGTCCCTCAGTCGAACGCCGGCGTGCTCGTGCGCTGCACGCCCGACCAGGGGGTTGCGGCCCTCGGGCGCATCGAGGCGGGCGCTGACCTGCGGGTGGACCAGCTGACGATGGTGCGCGCAACCGCCGACGACTCACGCACACTCACCGCCCTGAATGAAGTGTTCATTGGGCATCCGAGCCATCAGAGCGCCCGCTACGAGCTGGCCCTTGGTGCCGCCGTTGAGAGGCAGTCCTCCTCGGGCGTCGTTGTCTCGACCGGGACAGGGGCGACCGGGTGGGGAGCCTCTCTCAAGCGCGGCCGCCACATGGGGGACCTGCCCGCGCCGACCTCGCGCTCGCTCGCGTGGTTCGTGCGCGAGGCGTGGCCCTCGCCCTTCACCGGCGTCGAGTACACCGAAGGGATCCTGGACGAAGACGAAGACCTCGGCCTCGTCGTTGCCTCCGAATCCCTCGTCCTGTTTGGCGATGGCATGGAGTCCGACCGCCTGACCCTCACGTGGGGCCAAAGCGTGCGGATTTCGCGCGCCCCGCGCGCCCTGTCCCTCGTGGACCCTGCCGGCCTGGGGGAGGGCTGATCCTGCGGGTGTGCATGCACGTTTTCTGGATAGGTTACGAACATCCGGATAGGTTATGGAGTTCTGGATAGATTACTAAGCTATCCAGAAGAGTTTTTCCTATCCAGAACTACGTTTCCTATCCAGTTCTCGTACTTGTGTGCTGCTGTAGAACAGGGGCTGCCCACAGTGCTCTCCGTTTCTTGTCGAAACAGTTGGGATGTGCATGATCGCACTGAGACTACGTGCTACTCGCGCGCACACCTCGTTCACTGTGTCGGGGGATGTCCGAGAGTGTGCCGATGGGGCTGATGACATCGCGCAGGGCAGCGGGGTAGCGCAAGGCGCGCATACGCGGATAGGTTACGAACATACGGATAGGTTATGAAGATACGGATAGGAAAATAAGCTATCCGCATGCGGATAACCTATCCATATGCGCACAACCTATCCGGATGTGCGCAGGGGAGGGGGCCTGTGCGTTGGGGCCGTGGCCTGTGAGCGAATGCCCGTGCGCCGCAGTACCTACGCGGGAACGACGCCCCGCGCTCGTAGCTCGTCCATGACCTGGTCGAACGTTCGGGCGACCGGCTCGCGGACGATCAGATCGGCATGCGCGTCGGCCGAGGTCGGGGTGGCGTTCATGAGCACCAGG
>CAUTGT010000216.1:0-3339 GCA_963537735.1 uncultured Actinomycetaceae bacterium
CCGATGGGGGTGGCGACCTCGCCCATGGCCTGCTCGGGCGGCAGGTACTGGGCGGTGCCCATGACCATGCCCGCAGCGGTCAGGTTGACTTGGCCCTTTGCGCGCGAGATGCCGAAGTCCGTCAGCTTCACCATGCCATCAGGGCGAATAATAATGTTCGCGGGCTTGATGTCGCGGTGCACGACGCCCGCGCGCGCTGCAGCGCCCAGCGCCATCGCGACCTGCACGAGGATCGGCATGAGGTACTCGGGCTCAATGCGGGAGCCGCCGCGCAGGTAATCCGTCAGCGGGTGGCCGTCGACGAGCTCCATGATGATCCAGCCGATGCCGTCTTCCTCGCCCGAATCCTGGGTGTTGGCGATGTTCGGGTGCGAGATCGACATCGAGTTACGGGCCTCGAGACGCAGGCGCGAGAGCGACAGCTCCTCGCCCGTCAGCTCGGGGCGCAGGACCTTCGCGGCGACGATATGGCCGCTGACGCGGTCGCGGGCCTTCCACACCTCGCCCATGCCGCCCTGGGCGATCGGGGTGAGCAGCGTGTAGCGCCCACCGAGCACTCGCCCGGCGCCGGAAGTCATGCGCGGCGTACTCACTGCAGCCCCGCTTCCAGGAGAGCGCGGGCGATCGGTCCTGCCACGTCTCCGCCGTGCGGTGTGGGATCGTTGTCGTCGCCCTCAACGAGGACGGCGAAGGCGATGCGCGGGTTGTCCGCCGGGGCGAAACCGACTGCCCAGGCGTTTGCGCGGTCGCCATTGCCGGTCTCGGCGGTGCCGGTCTTTGCGGCCACCGCAATGTTCGGCAGGGCCATCGTGGTGCCGGTGCCGTACGGCTGGGAGACGACCGATTCCATCATGGCGCGCAGCTTCGAGGCCGTCTCCGAGGAGATCGGTCGGCCGGCGTCGGTCGGGGTGCTCGTACGCACGACCTGGTTGTCGGCGTCCACGATCGAGTCGATGAGGTAGGGGGTCATCATCTGGCCGTCGTTCGCGATGGCCTGGGCGACCTGCGCCATCTGCAGAGGCGTCGTCTGAACCGTGTACTGGCCGATCGAGCTCATCGCGAGCTGCGCGGCGTCCGCGTCGGCGGGGAACACGGAGGGCGTCACCGTCAGCGGGATCTGCGACTCGCGGCCAAAGCCGAAGCGGTTCGTCACGTCGACGAGCTGCTGGTTCGTCAGCTGCTCGGAAGCCAGCACGAAGGTCGTGTTGCACGAGCGCGCGAAGGCCTCGGTCAGCGTCGGTTCGCCGTCGCCGCAGGTGGAGGACTCGATGTTGGAGACCTCGGTGGCCGTGCCCGGCAGGGTCGTCGACACGGGCGAGGGCATGGGCATATCGGGGTCGGCGATGCGGTTTTCGATGAGGGCGATCGTCGTGAGGATCTTGAACGTCGAGCCGGGGGCGTAGCGCTCGGAGATAGCGCGGTTGAGCATCGGGTTGTTCGGATCCGAGGACAGGGCGGAGAATGCTTCGGACACCGCGCCGGCATCGGAGGAGGCCAGCTGGTTCGGGTCGAAGGTGGGCGACGAGTACATCGCCAGGACCGCGCCCGTTGTGGCGTCGAGGGCCACGACGGCACCCTTGCGGTTGCCGAGGGCCTCGGCTGCGGCCTTCTGCATCTGCGAGTTCAGCGTGAGGGAGACGCCGCCGCCCTGACGGTTCTGGCCCGTCAGGAGGTTGCGCAGGCGCTGTCCGAGCAGGGTCTGGGACTGGCCGTCCAGGACGTCCTCTGCGGCGGCCTCGATGCCCGTCGACGCGTTGCCCACGGACGAGAAGTAGCCCGTGACCGGCGCGTACAGCGGACCCTCGGCGTAGGTGCGCACGTAGCGCTTCGAGTCGGCCTCGCGCTCCGAGGAGGCGATCGCCGTCTTGTCGACGATGATCGGGCCGCGGTCGGTTTCGGCCGCGTGCAGGATCGTGCGCTGGTTGCGAGCGTCGGCGTTGAGCGAGGACGCGGAAATGAACTGCGTGTTCGTGATGCCCACACCCAGGAGGGCGAACATCAAGAGAACGATGATGAAGATCTTGCGAATCTGGTTATTCACGGCTCACTCACCCACTCCCACGGCAGGCTGGACACCGGAGTTCCACGGCGCGGGGGTCGAGGCCGGGCGGCGAGCAGCGTCCGACACGCGGATCAACAGTGCGACGGTGATCCACGAGGACACCATCGACGAGCCGCCCGCAGCCAGGAACGGTGCCGTCAGGCCGGTCAGCGGAATGATGCGCGTGATGCCGCCGAGCACCACGAACAGCTGAATCGCCAGCGAGAAGCTCAGGCCGGTGGCCAGCAGCTTGCCGAAGCCGTCGCGCACCGTCAGCGCGGCGCGCAGGCCTCGCTGGATGAGGATCAGGTAGAGGATCAGGATGGCGGCCATGCCGGTCAGACCCAGCTCCTCCGCGAAGGAGGACAGGATGAAGTCCGAGTTCGCCAGCGGCACGAGCTGCGGGTAGCCCCGGCCCCAACCGGTGCCCATGAGGCCGCCGGAGGCCTGGCCAAACAGGCCCTGGACGAGCTGGTACGAACCTCGGTCGTAGATCTCCGGGTCGAGGGCGTTGAGCCAGATGTTGAAGCGCGTCTGCACGTGGCTGAAGGACTTCACGGCGATCGCGACCGCCGGCACGAAGAGCGTGAAACCGATGACCAGCCACGACACGCGGTTCGTCGCCACGTACAGCATCGCAACGAACAGGCCGAAGAACAGCAGCGAGGTGCCCAGGTCGCGCTGCAGGACGAGGATCGCGATGCCGATCAGCCACACGACCATGATCGGGCCGAGGTCGCGGGCGCGCGGCAGGCGCATGCCCAGGAACTTGCGGCCGCCGATCGCGAGGTTGTCGCGGTTCGTCACGAGGTATCCGGCAAAGAAGATCGCCAGCGTGATCTTCACGAGCTCGCCTGGCTGGACGGAGATGGGACCCAGGTGGATCCAGACGCGCGCGCCGAAGGTCTCCTGGCCCAAGCCGGGAATCATCGGCAGGAGCAGGAGGAACAGCGACAGCGCGCCGAAGGTGTAGGTGTAGCGGCGCAGCATGCGGTGGTCGCGCAGCATGATCAAGATGATGGCCGCGATAACGATCGCGATGCCCACGAACAGTGCCTGGCGGAAGCCCACCACGGCCTCGTCCCTACGCGCATACGACAGATCGAGGCGGTAGATCATCGCCAAGCCCAGACCCGTCAGGGCGACGGCGACCGGCAGGATCACCGGGTCCGCGTAGGGAGCCAGGAAGTGCACGCCGACCTCGGCAATGATCGCGATCGCGACGAGCACGCCGACCTGCGTGAGAAGGTTCGCGGGGATCTCCCCCGTGTAGTTCAGCGAGGTCAGCACGTAGCCGG
>CAUTGT010000217.1:0-3331 GCA_963537735.1 uncultured Actinomycetaceae bacterium
GCGCCCACGCAGGCGTCCCCGGCCCCCGTGGTGTCCACGGCCTCGCCGAGGGTGAGGGCGGGGCAGTGCCCGGCCTCGCTGCCCGACGCCCACGCCGCGCCGTCCGCTCCCAGGGTGACCATGACGTGCTTGGGGCCGAGGCCTCGCAGCGCACGTGCGACGCCGATCGCCTCGGTGGGGCTGGCGGGGGCGGGCATGCCGAGTGTCAGGCCTGCCTCCGTCTCGTTGACGACGAGGATGTCGACGCGTGCCATGAAGCCGGCGTCGGTGGGGCGCGCGGGGGCCAGGTTGAGCAGGACGCGCGCGCCAAACGAGTGCGCCCACGCGAGGGCTTCGGTGTTGGCCGCCTCGGGGATCTCGGCCTGGAGGACGACGATGTCGGCGGGGGCGGGGAACAACGAGGCCTTGGCTGGCTCGACCGTCACGGTGGCGTTCGCGCCGGCGTCCAGGATGATCGTGTTCTCCCCGGAGGCGGCGACGGTGATGAGGGCGGTCCCGGAAGGACCGTCGACCTCGCGCAGGTGGGAGACGTCCACGCCGTGAGACGCCAGATCTTCGCGTAGGCGCTGGCCCGACGGGTCGGAGCCGACGGCGCCCACGAAGAAGACGGGGACCCCCGAGTGTGCGGCGGCGGCCGCCTGGTTCGCGCCTTTGCCGCCGAGGCCGTAGGTGAGAGAGGTGCCTGAGAGCGTTTCGCCGGGGCTTGGGAATCGGTCGACGGTGACCGTGACGTCCTGGTTGATGGAACCGACAACAATGACGCGAGACATGGTGCTCCTTTGCGAGTGGTCGCTCCATTGTGCCACGTCGCACGGGTGATGATGTGCGCTTCGACACCTTGTGGATGGTGTGTGCGGTGGGCTGTGGGCGATGCCGCTGGTTAAGTGTTGCTTTATTTGGATGCTAGTTTCCTGCAATACTGCTAAATCTGTGATGTGTGGTGAACTAATCGCCGTGCGCACGCTCCGATTCTTCATCTCATCGCGGGCGGCAGGTCCCACCTGCCGCGTCGCCACCGTCCCCTCACAGGTCATCCGAGGGGCGGCCTCGGCCCCCGCGATCAACATGCGCACCGTCGCCACGGACGGCGAATACGCGGACGGGCCCGCGCGCGTGCTCCTGCCGCTTCTGGGCATCTACGCTCTCGGGACGGTCTCCCTCCAAGGGTTCAACCTCGTCTACCTGCGCGTTGCTCAGGACATCGGCGCGGGGGACGCCTCCGGCCTCATTACGGCGATCCCCGGCATTGTCCTCGGCGTCGCCTGCTTCCTGTACGGAACCCTCGGTGACTTCATTCCGCTGCGCCGCATCGTCGACGTGGGCGTCGGCCTCATTGTCGCAGGGTCCCTGCTCGGCTTCGCCTTCTCCTCGTCGCTGGCCGGCATCATTGTCGCCCGAGCGCTCCAAACCCTCGGATACCAGGCTGCCGCCTCCGCGTACATGATCCTCGCGACCGCGATCCGTGACCCGAAGAAACGAGGCCTCTACGTCGGCCTCATGTGCGCAGCCTTCCAGGGCGGTACTGCAATCGGCATGCTGTCTGGCGGCATCCTCGCCGACATCAACTGGGCTCTGCTCCTCCTCATCCCCCTGGCCGGCCTCGCCTGCCTGCCGATAATGTGGCGACGAGTCCCCGCGCGAGCCCCAGACGTGCGCGTCGACGTCGTGGGCCTCGCGAGCTTCTCCTCCCAGGCTCTGCTGCTCACCCTGGTTGCCGCGAACCCGCGCTGGTGGCTCATCGCGGGCCTCGTCCTCGGGGGTGTCCTCTTCTGGCGATACATCGGGCGTGCGCGCGCCCCCTTCATCACGCGATCCTTCTTTACGAACGTGCCGTGGGCGCGCTCGATCAGCCTCATCCTGATCGTCTACTGCATGAACTTCACGGTCGCGCCCCTCATGAACGGCATCGGTGCCGCCAACTACGGGCTCACGCCCGCCCAGGTGTCCGTGCGCCTCCTGCCCGCCTACTGCGTCGCCCTGGCCACCGCGATGGCCTCGGGTGCGATCATGTCCCGCATCGGACGCGGGCGGACCGTACGCGCGTGCATCAGCCTGATCCTGACGGGTACCGTCCTCATCGCGCTGTGCATGAGCATGGGGCCGTGGGTCATCACGGCCGCCATGTGCTTCATCTACGCCGGCTTCGGCGCCCTGTTTACGCCCATCTACGACACCGTGTTTGCGACCGTTGCCCCGGGGCAAAACGGGCGTGCCGTCGCCATGAATGACCTCGCCATGCAGGGCAGCGCCGCAATCGGTATCGGCGTGTTCACGCCCATGCTCGCGTCGGGAGCCTTCCGGGCCATCGCCCTCATCTGTGTCGTCGCAGCAGCGACCGGCATCGCGGGCGACTGGCTGCACGAATACCTCTATCGCCGCGGGCAGTGAGGCCGAGGAGGAGCGGCGGCGTAGCGCAGGGCCGCCCCGGCCTCGTTCCTAGGACAGGATCAGCGCGAGAGCGGCCAGGAGCGCCCACGCCAGGGTGAAGAACCCCGTGTTGCGCAGGACCGTGATGAGGTTGCGGCCCGAGGCGCCGGTGAGGACCGGCATGCTCACCCCGGCCGCCCACGCTCCCGCGCCCACGCCCAGTGCGCCAGTCGTGAAGGGGTGCAGCCCCACCGCGACGCCCAGTACGACGATCAGCGCGACCGGAAGCCACGCGCACGCCGCAAACGCCCAGCGCGACGGGCGATCGCCCAGGCGCACGGCGGCGGTCGTCTTGCCCGACTCGCGGTCCGTCGGAATGTCGCGAATGTTATTGGCCATCAGCAGCGCCACCGACAGCAGGCCCAGCGCCGACGCGCTCATCCACAGCCACCACGGAGCCGACTGCACCTGCGTCCACGTCGTGCCCACGCACGCCAGCAGGCCGAAGAACACGAAGACCATCAGCTCGGACAGGCCGATGCCCATGTATGCGTACGGATGCTTGCCGCCCGTGTAGAACCACGCGGCCACGACCGCCGCGGCGCCCGCAGCGATCAGCCACCAGGTGCCCGACACGGCAACCAGGGCGAGGCCCGCCACGCCGGCAACCGCGAACGACCCCAGCGCAGCCGCCAGGACCGTCTTCGGCTTGGCGAGGCCGCCGCCCGTCAGGCGAGCAGGCCCCTTACGATTGTCATCCGTCCCGCGAATACCATCCGAATAATCGTTCGCGTAATTGACCCCCACCTGCAGGGCCAGCGCCACCAGCAGCGCCAAGGCAGCGCGCGCCGCGCTGAACCCCCCCAGGTAGTGCGCGGCCGCCGAGCCCACGATCACGGGTGCGGCGGCGGCAGGGAGGGTGCGCAGGCGTGCGCCTTCAATCCAGTCAGAAACGGAAGCCATG
>CAUTGT010000218.1:0-3324 GCA_963537735.1 uncultured Actinomycetaceae bacterium
GTCAGTCCAGCGTTTCCACGGCAAGGGTCTGCGTCATGATGTGGGGGTGCCCCGGCCATAGCGTGAGCGCCCGTTCGCGCACCGCCGCCGTCTCCACGCACACGAAGTTCTGCCACTCGCACTCGCCGATATCGCTCATCGTGGCCGCACCCTGTGACCAGGGGTTCCACACGATCGTCGAGCCCGAGCCGTTCTTATCCACGATGATGCGTCGGCCCAGCTTGGGGTCGACGACCTGGACCTGCTGGGTGGACGTGTAGACGCGGTCGGTCGGGCCGATGAAGGTGACGTCACCGGTCTGGGTGGCGTAGCGCTCGCGGACCTTGTCGTAGTAGCGCTCGCCGTCCAGGCCCTCCACCGTCACGTCCTTCACGTCGCCGACGTGCAGGTAGGTGTGCAGGGCAGCCTCGATGGCGAAGGGGTGGTCGTCCTCGTTCGTGAGGGTGAGGGTCACGTTCAGCTCGGCCCCGGCGCTAATATCCAGGCGCGCGCAGAAGGAATGCGGGTAGAGGGCGGAGGTCTCGCCCGTGTGGTGCAGTTCGAAGGAGAACGAGGCCGGGGCATCGTCCGCGGGCTGGGTGCTTCCCAGCAGCGTCCAGGGGCTTGTGCGGGCGAAACCGTGGGCGCCCGCTCCCTGGCCGGGCCTCGTCGGGGAATCGGTGGGGCTGCCGAACCAGGGCAGGCACAGGGGGATGCCGCCACGGATCGCCTTCGTGCCATCTAACACCGCGCGGGAGGAAAGCCACAGGACGTCCGGGTGGCCCGTGGGACGCCACGATAGCAGGTGCGCGCCGAAGGGGGTGACAAGGGCCGAGGCCGTGGAAACTTCTGCGCTGAGCGTGGCGATGTCAGTCATAGAAGTCAGTTAACGCCATTGCTTGTGAACGAGCAAATAGGCCGGCCGATGGGCTCTCATATGTCCGCCAGTTGTCCACTACGTGGTGGAATTCGCAACATGGGGATCGCGTTGCCCCTTGTTCAGCCGATATTCTTGGAGGCGTATGTGCGTGAAATCGGTTCGAACCGGTCGCGTCTGCGGCGTCTTCGCCCCTCACACGCATAAATCTGTATCCACATTTGAGGAGTCCACATATGTCCACGCGTCCCGACCTGCGAAATGTCGCCATCGTCGCACACGTCGATCATGGCAAGACCACGCTGGTTGACGCAATGCTCTGGCAGTCCGGAGCATTCTCTGAGCGTGACACGGTCGAAAAGACCGGCGAGCGCGTCATGGACTCCGGCGACCTCGAGCGCGAGAAGGGCATCACCATTCTCGCCAAGAACACCGCCGTCCACTACACCGGCCCGGCCGCCCAGGCCCTGGGTCTCGAGGATGGCGTCATCATCAACGTCATCGACACCCCCGGCCACGCCGACTTCGGTGGCGAGGTCGAGCGAGGCCTGTCGATGGTCGACGGCGTCGTCCTCATGGTCGATGCCTCCGAGGGCCCGCTCCCGCAGACCCGCTTCGTGCTGCGTAAGGCCCTCCAGGCCCACCTGCCCGTCATCGTCGTCGTCAACAAGGTCGACCGCCCCGACTCGCGCATCGAAGAGGTCGTCTCCGAGACGACCGACCTCCTCCTGTCGCTGGGCGAGGACCTCATGAACGAGGGCATCGACATCGACGTGGACTCCCTCATGGACGTTCCTGTCGTCTACGCCTCCGCCAAGGCCGGTAAGTGCTCGCTGGAGAATCCGGGCGATGGTCAGCTGCCCACCGAGAACCTCGAGCCCCTGTTCGAGACCATCCTGAACCGCATCCCCGGCCCCACCTACGACGAGGACATGCCGCTGCAGGCCCACGTCACCAACCTGGATGCTTCGCCGTTCCTGGGCCGTCTCGCCCTGCTGCGCATCCACAACGGCACCCTGAAGAAGGGCGCCGACGTGGGCCTGGCGCGCCACGACGGCACCATCCAGCGCGTCCACATCTCCGAGCTGCTGGCCACCGAGGGCCTTGAGCGCGTGTCCACCGACTCGGCTGCCCCCGGTGACATTGTCGCCGTCGCCGGCATCGAGGACATCATGATCGGCGAGTCCCTCGTCGACCTCGAGGACCCGCGTCCTCTACCGCTCATCACGGTGGACGACCCGGCCATCTCCATGACCATCGGCATCAACACCTCGCCCATGGCCGGCCGCGTTAAGGGCGCCAAGGTCACGGCCCGCCAGGTCAAGGACCGCCTCGACCGCGAGCTCATCGGCAACGTGTCGCTGAAGGTTCTGCCCACCGAGCGCCCCGACGCCTGGGAGGTCCAGGGCCGTGGCGAGCTCGCCCTGGCGATCCTGGTGGAGCAGATGCGCCGTGAGGGCTTCGAGCTCACCGTTGGCAAGCCGCAGGTCGTTACCAAGGAGATCGACGGCGTCCTCAGCGAGCCCATGGAGCGCATGACGATCGACATTCCCGAGGAGTACCTCGGCGCCGTCACGCAGCTGATGGCCGCCCGCAAGGGCCGCATGGAGACCATGGCGAACCACGGTTCGGGCTGGATCCGCCTCGAGTTCGTGGTTCCCGCGCGAGGCCTCATCGGCTTCCGCACGCGCTTCCTCACCGAAACGCGCGGCACCGGCATCGCCTCGTCCATCTCCGAGGGCTACGCCCCCTGGCAGGGCACCATCGAGCAGCGCCTCACCGGCTCTCTCGTCGCCGACCGCGCCGGCCAGGCCACCCCGTACGCGATGACGAACCTGCAGGAGCGCGGCTCCTTCATCGTCGAGCCCTCCTCCGAGGTCTACGAGGGCCAGGTCGTGGGCGAAAACCCGCGCGGCGAGGACATGGACGTGAACATCTGCCGCGAGAAGAAGCAGACGAACACGCGCAGCGCGACCGCCGACGTGTACGAGTCGCTGACCCCCTCGCGCAAGCTGACCCTCGAGGAGTCCCTCGAGTTCGCGGCCAACGACGAGTGCGTCGAGGTCACGCCCGAGGCCGTGCGCGTGCGTAAGGTCGTCCTGGATGCCCAGGAGCGCTTCAAGATCGCCGCTCGCGAGCGCCGCGCCAACCGCTGAACCGCGCTTCCGCCCCCCGCCCGCTAGATGGTGGGCGGGGGAGGTACGCGCTTGCCCGTCACCATCGTGCGGGCATCCACGCGAACCGGCCCACGCCTCGTCGCGACCGTGACGTGCGTGGGGGCTACCTCGAGTGCCTCTCCGAGGGCGTCGTGCAGTCCGTCTGCCAGACGGTAGCGGATGACGATCCTCTCGCCGACGGCGAAGCTCATCCACGGCAGCTGGGGAATTGCGCCAGGCGCGCGTGTGGAAAATTCCTCGCGCGCCCCTGCGGCCTCGGTGTGCTGAATCGGCGTGTTTTCGCCGCTCGCG
>CAUTGT010000219.1:0-3318 GCA_963537735.1 uncultured Actinomycetaceae bacterium
GCAGGGCGAACTTTTTCGCGCGCAGCGCGCAGAAACATGGCGACGATGAAACCAACGACACCACTGCTCACCCCAAACAAGGCACCGCTGAAACCGACGACACCTCTGCGCCCGAAAAACGCGCCAAAAACGCCCATTTTTCGCCACAAAGGCGACGGTGGTTTCAAACCCACACAGGCACAAGTGAGCAAAGGCGATGGCGGTTTCAGACCACCAGGCCATCTGGCTGACCGCGCATCGGCCCACCTATACGCACGCGGGCCCTGAAGCCATGTCCGGCCCCGCCATTTCACACCTGGTCTCTCTCACCCGCACGTGGGCCCGATGACCTGCACCTGGGCCCTACAACCCGCACGTGGACCCGATGAGATGAGCGTGGGCAGCCCCGCCCACGTGCAGGTCTAGGGGTTTACGTGCGCACCAAGGGGTCAACGCGCATAGTCAGAGGTTCGCGTACAAACAACACTCCACGACAGACACCGTTGTACCCAAAACACAGACCTCCTCGCCCACAACACCCCGATTTTCAGCGTTTTTCACCGAGGTGGTCTGCACTTTGGCGAGCACACCGACCCACGTCGCAGCCTCACCACCACCAAACGGGGAAATGACGTCATTAGAGATCCGACACGCCGGCGACACGCCGACAGTCAGCTTCTAATGCTGCAAAACCCCCCACCACTGGCCTCGAGATCGGCAGAGGTTCAGAAGATTCAACCTCATCGGGAAGATTCAACCCGATCAGAAGGGGTTGAATCCTCCCGATCGGGTGTAGGCCTCGCCATAACAAGAACTTTCATGAATGTGGAGGAGGCATGCCTGCCTGACTGAGCGACCGGTGGGCAACCGCGTTACAAACGTCGTCAAACCGGAGCAATTTGAAGAGCCTTGCGAGGACTTCTATTACAAACGTCGTCAATCTAAGCCAAAAACCACCGTTTGCGGCGTGTAGTGACGCCCTGGTGCCAGCCATGTTCAGCCGGCGAGGGTGACTCCGCAATAGGCGATGGTGGCGACGAGGAGGGTGGAGAGCGCGGCCAGGGCGAAGGGCTTGAGGCCCACCTTGATGAGGTTCCGAATCTTGACGCCGCAGCCGAGTCCGAACATCGCTGCAGCCAGCAACCCTGTCTGCAGCAGCCGGCCGGTCGTCAGCACGAAGTCCGGCAGAGGGATAAAGGAACGCAGGAGCACCATGGCGATGAACCCGATGATGAACAGCGGGACGATGGGCGGCAGCTTCGAACTCGACCTCTGTTGACTGGGTTCGCCTGCCGTACGGCTGAGACGGCGCTCCCGGATGCTGAGGATGGCCACGACCGGGGCGAGCAGCAGCACTCGGGCGAGTTTGACGATGACCGCGACTGTGAGCGCTCCGCCGCCGATGATGCCTCCGGCCGCGACGACTTGCGCGATTTCATGGATGGAACCCCCGGCCCACATCCCGGCCGTCTCGGAGTCCAGGCCAAGCAGGTTCGTGAGCAGTGGGACGAGGGGAATCATCAGCGTTCCGAAGATCACCACGAGGGCGACCGCGGTGATGGTGTCTTCCTCGGCCTCGTCGTCCGGGTCGGTGACCCCTGCCGCGCCCGCCACGGCTGCCGCGCCGCAGATGGAGAATCCGCAGGCAATGAGCAGCGAGAGCCCGGATGGAACCCGCAGCAGCCTCCCCAGGAGAACGGTGCCGAGCAGACCGCCGGCGACAATGCACACGACGACGACCAGCATTGGGGCTCCGAGGTCGAGGATGTCGGTCAGTACCAGCTGGAGTCCGAGGAAGACGATGCCGGCGCGCAGGAGCTTTTTCGCGGAGAAGTCGATGCCGTCGGAGGCCGCTGCTGGCAGCCGGACGACGTTGGCCAGGAGTATGCCAAGCACGATCGCGATAATGAGCGGGCTGACTCCCGGCAGCAGCAGGCTGACCCCGTACGATGCTCCGGCCGCGGCCAGGCAGAGGACAAGCCCGGGCAGGAGCGCGCGGACTCGGGCAAGCAGCGTGTGTTCCGGTCGGGCAGTGGCAATGTTCTGGGTCTGTGTCATGCATCCATTATTTCCTGGGACTCGCTTGCGCGAGTAGAGGCAGATACGGTCCGCTATACAAGTTATGCTTGTGGCTGGGAGGCGGAAGATGCACTACGAGCCGGACTTGGAGGCACTGCGAGTCTTGGCGCTCGTCGCGAAGGAAAGCAGCATGTCGGCGGCAAGCGCGCAGTTGGGCGTGAGTCAGCAGGCGATATCTCTGCGCATCCGGAACCTGGAAAAAGATCTGCGCATGCGACTGCTGGTGCGTTCCGCACGGGGCTCCCGACTGACTCCGGCAGGCGAGCTGGTTGTTGGCTGGGGAACAACGCTGTTGACAGCGGCCGACGAGTTCTCGGATGCTGTCAACTCGCTCCGCACGGATCGCGGGAAGATGATGCGCATCGCCGCGAGCCTCACGATCGCAGAACACCTCCTACCGGATTGGATCGCCCGGTGGCGCATCTCTCACGGCAATGACGGCCCGGCCGTTCAACTCACAGCCGCCAACAGCAGCACGGTCGTCGAGGCCATACGCGAGGGAACCGCAGACCTCGGGCTCGTCGAGACCCCTGTCGTTCCCGCCGACCTCCGGTCGGTCACCGTCGCTTACGACACCATCGAAGTCGTTGTGCAGCACGGTCACCGATGGGCGAAGACCCGCCGGGTGTCCGTCCGTGAACTGGCGGGCACTGGGTTGGTGCTCCGCGAGACCGGCAGCGGCACCCGACAAGCGCTCGAGAACGCCCTCACCGAGGCGGGCTTTCCCCTCGCAGCCGAGCCCGCAGCCGTGCTGACGACCACGCTCGGCGTTCGCAGCGCGATTATGGCCGGCATAGCCCCCGGCGCGTTGAGCTCCCTCGCCGTGTCCGAGGACGCCCGCGCCGGCCGACTCGTGCGAGTTCGGATCAACAATCTCCAGATCACCCGCCCGCTCACCGCCATCTGGGCCGGGACGACTCCGCCCCCTCACATACGGGACTTCCTGGACGTCATCGCGCGAACTGACCGGTAACGACCATTTTCAGCCAAAAAGCCATCAGATTGACGACGTTTGTAACAACACGCACCAGACCACCCCAAAAACTCAACACGCGAGACCCCCGTGACGCCCACAGGAGGCGGCGGGGCCTGGCCAAACAACAAGCCAATACACCGAGCAACATCAGCGACCTGGCACCACTGGTGTGGAGGGCGCCGGAGGGACCTGCCGCGGTGCCGGTGGGCGGTGGCGGGGCCTGGACGGACAACACACAGACACCCCGACCGATTGGAGGCCGCCGCGAGGCCTGCGGGGCCTGG
>CAUTGT010000220.1:0-3308 GCA_963537735.1 uncultured Actinomycetaceae bacterium
AGGACGTCGAGGCCGGGGCTGTGTCCTTCCGTCTGCGTGACGGCTCGCAGCACAATGGCGTCGCCGTTGATCGCGCGGTCGAGCTGATCGCCTCCCACATCGCGCAGCGCAATAACGCCGACCAGATTGAGGGTCTCGACGAGGCGTGAGCGACATGATCGACGCAGGTGCCGAATCGAACGGTGCCGCGACCACCCAGTTGCCGACCGAGGACGCCCGCTCGCTGGCGGGCGTCCCGGACGGCTTCGGTCGTTTCTGGACCCCCTACCGGATGGCCTACATCCGCGGTGAAGGCAAGCCCGCCGATGCCTCGGACGTGGGGTGCCCGTTCTGCACGGCACCCGGAAAGGACGACCAGACGGGACTGATCGTCTACCGCGGCGACACGTGCTTCGTGCTCATGAACCTGTTCCCCTACAATTCTGGGCACCTGCTCGTGTGCCCGTATCGTCACGTCTCCGACTACACGGAACTCACTGACGAGGAACGCATCGAGCTGGGCAACCTGACGGCGACGGCCATGCGCGTCACGCGCGAGGTCGCGTCTCCGGCGGGTTTCAACCTGGGGATGAACCAGGGTGAGGTGGCCGGTGCCGGCATCGCCGCCCACCTCCACCAGCACGTCGTTCCGCGCTGGCTGGGGGACGCGAACTTCCTGCCGATTATTGCGCAGACGAAGGCCGTTCCTGAGCTCTTGGAGGATGCTCGCGCCCGGTTGGCCGTCGCCTGGCCGAAGGAGGACTGATGCTCGGAAACCACGGACGTTCGATCACGAAGGCTATCTTTACGCCTCTCGCTCGTGTTCTCGCACGCGTGGGTGTCACGCCGAATATGGTGACGGTCGCGGGTACCGTTGCGACGGTCGCGATCGCGGTGATCTGCATTCCGCAGGGGTGGATTTGGCAGGGCGGTATTGCCCTGGCAGTCGTCATGTTTGGCGATTCCGTGGACGGCACGCTTGCGCGGATGACCACGGGGGGCACGCGTTTTGGAGCCTTCCTCGATTCGACGCTTGATCGCCTCGGCGACGGCGCCGTGTTTGGCTCCCTCACCGCCTACGCGGTCTTCCAGATGGACGATTCGCTCGTTCGCACATGGGCGATCATTGCGGGCATCTGCTCCATCGTCGGCGCCGCCGCCGTTCCCTACGCGCGCGCCCGCGCAGAGTCCGTCGGTGTCGTTGCCAAGCTGGGCATCGCCGAGCGCACCGACCGCCTTATCATCGGCATGGGCACGGCGATTCTCATGAGCCTTGGTGTACCCGAGTGGGTGTTTGCGGCTGGCCTCACCTGGGTGGCGTTTGCATCCTTCGTGACCGTCTGCCAGCGTATCTGGTTCACCGCCCGCCACATCGACGAGGGAACGCCGTGAGTTTTTCACCCCTGTCGCTTGCTTTCGCCGTCGCTCCTCGCCTCCCGCTGCGCGTCGTCATGCGCATGGCGGACACGGGCGCAATCATCGCGGCCAGGCGCGGGGGCGCCATGATCGATCGACTGCGCGCCAACATGGCGCGTTTGACCGGAACGGAGCCGTCTTCCGACGAGCTGCGCGCCGCAGTTCGCTCGCACATCCGCAACTACGCAGAGCAGCTGATGCTCGGATCGCGTCGCGGAGCGCCGTTGCTCGAGGGAGTGTCCTTCGAAGGATTCGAGGCGTTGGCCAAGGCCAGCGAAGATGGCCCGGTCGTGCTCGCTCTTGGACACTCCGGCAGCTGGGATCGCGCCGGCGCGTGGGTGTGTGCACACGGTCGTGGCATTGTGACCGTGGCCGAAAAGGTCGAACCGCGCTCACTGTTCGAGCGTTTCGTGGCGCTGCGCGAAGGCCTCGGCATGGAGATCATCGGAGTCGCGAAGGGCGAGTCGGTCTTCTCTACCCTCCTCGAGCGTGTGCGCGGCCGAAGCGTCATCGTCCCGCTTCTTGCAGACCGGGATATCTCGGGTTCGGGCATCGAGGTCGACCTTGGTACAGGGCGGGCACTCGTCGCCGCGGGTCCCGCCGCACTCGCGACCAAGCTGGAGCGTCCCCTCTTCGCCGCCTGCATCACCTACGAGAACGAAACGCCCTCCGGAGCGGACATTCGTGTGCGGTGCGTCGGTCCTATCGATATGGACGAGGCGAAACGGCCGGGCATGAACCGCGTCGAGGCCCTCACACAGGCATGGGTCAACGAATTTGCTGCCATGATGGCGTCGAAGGCACCGGACTGGCACATGATGCAGCGTGTCTACGTGGAGGATCTTGACCCCGAGCGTCTGGCGCGCGCGAGGGCCGAGCACGAGAGGAAGAATCGATGAAGATCGGTATCGTGAACCCGTATTCCTGGGACGTGCCCGGGGGCGTGGGCTTCCACATTCGAGACCTCGCGTTGAAGCTGCGGTCCCGCGGACACGACGTTCGGGTATTGACGCCGTCTACCTCGGATGACCTGCCGGACTGGATCACGTCCGCCGGTTCGTCTGTGTCGATTCCTTTCAACGGATCGGTGGCCAATATTTCTGTGAAACCAAAGGCGCTCGCGCGGACTCGCCGTTGGCTGGCAGATAACGATTTTGATGTCGTGCACGTCCATGAGCCTGTCGTCCCCTCGGTGTCCATGGCAGCTGCGATGCTGTCCAGTGCTCCTCTCGTCGGGACCTTCCACGCGGCCCTTGGTCGTTCCGTGTCTCGAGCCATTGCCTCGGCTCCCATGCGCCTGTACATGGAACGCATCGGAGTGCGCATCGCCGTGTCCGAGGAGGCGCGTCGAACGCTGATCGAGCATCATGGCGGCGATGCCGTCATCATTCCGAACGGGGTCGAGACGGCCTCGTTCCGCAGCGCGCAGCCCCTTCAGCAGTGGGTGGCGACGGATGAACGTCCGGTCATCGTGTTTCTTGGCCGCCTCGATGAACCTCGCAAGGGCTTGAGCGTTTTCGCGGGTGCTATCGCTGGTGTTCTCGCGCGTTTCCCGGGTGCCCGTTTCTTGATTGCCGGACGAGGAGACGCTCCGGAGATTCGCCAGGCCGTCGAGCGTTTTGGTGATTCTGTGTCGTTCCTCGGGGGAATCAGCGACGAGGAGAAGGAATCCTTGCTCGCGGGCGCCAGCATCTACGTCGCTCCGCAGACGGGCGGCGAGTCTTTCGGCATCGTCCTCGTCGAGGCGATGGCGGCCCATACAGCTGTCGTCGCATCGGATATCCCCGCGTTCCGCGCCGTTCTGGAGGAAGGGCGAGCCGGTGCGCTCTTCGAGACGGGCAACAGTGACTCTCTCGCGCGTACGCTCATCGACCTACTCAGCGACCGCGACCGCCTTGAAGAGCTGTCCGCTT
>CAUTGT010000221.1:0-3302 GCA_963537735.1 uncultured Actinomycetaceae bacterium
GGAGCGAATTTCGTTCACACGCTGCTGGAGGACCACCCGGACGTCGACGTCGTCGTCCTGGACAAGTTCACCTACGCGGGCAACCGTGCGTCTCTGACCGACGTGCCCGCCGAGCTCGCCGCTCGCCTGACCGTCGTCGAGGGCGACATCGCGGATGCTGACCTCGTTGACGGCGTCGTCGCCGGCGCCGACGCGGTCGTGCACTTCGCCGCCGAGTCGCACAACGACAACTCCCTCCTCGACCCCTCGCCATTCATCCAGACCAACCTGGTGGGCACCTTCACCCTGCTGGAGGCCGTGCGCCGCCACAAGGTGCGCTTCCACCACATCTCCACCGACGAGGTCTACGGCGACCTCGAGCTGGACGATCCCGCGAAGTTCACCCCCACCACGCCCTACAACCCCTCCTCGCCCTACTCCTCGTCCAAGGCGGGTTCGGACATGCTGGTGCGCGCGTGGGTGCGTTCCTTCGGTGTTGAGGCCACGATCTCGAACTGCTCGAACAACTACGGCCCCTACCAGCACATCGAGAAGTTCATCCCCCGCATGATCACGAACCGCCTGCGCGGCGTGCGCCCCCGCCTGTACGGCGACGGCCTGAACGTGCGCGACTGGATCCACGTGCGCGACCACAACACGGCCGTGTGGGACATCCTCATGAAGGGCCGCATCGGCGAGACCTACCTGATCGGCGCGGATGGAGAGACGAACAACCGTGAGGTTGTCGCCATCCTCAACGAGCTGATGGGCTACGCCCCCGACGACTTCGATCACGTGACCGACCGCCCGGGCCACGACCTGCGCTACGCGATCGACAACTCCAAGCTGGTCACCGAGCTCGGCTGGCAGCCCCAGTTCACGAACTTCCGCGACGGCCTGGCCGACACGATCGCCTGGTACACCGAGAACGAGGCATGGTGGGCTCCTCTCAAGGAAGCCGTCGAGGTGAAGTACGCTGCCGAAGGACACTGAGTCCTTGGACCGCGTGACCCGAGACGAGGCCGTGCCTCGCCCCCGTGTCACCGTCCTCATGGCCACCTACAACGGGATGGCCGAGGGCGGGGCGTGGCTCGACGAACAGGTGGACTCCGTGCTCGCCCAGGTGGGCGTGGAGGTCCGCCTCGTCGTGTCCGACGACGCGTCGAGCGACGGAACGCGCGCGCACCTGGAGGCGCGCGCCGCTGCCGACCCTCGGATCACGGTTCTGCCCCAGCGCGACGGTACCCCCGGCGTGACGGGCAACTTCCTGCACCTCTTCACGACGCACGCCCCCGACGGCTCCTACGTCGCCTTCACCGACCAGGACGACGTGTGGCACGAGGACAAGCTGAGTTCCCAGCTGGCCCTCATGGCAGATCGCGGGGCCGACGTCGTGTCTTCGAATGTCACGTCCTTCCAGTGGCTGCCCGGCGGGGTGGTGGGGGAGCGTCGCCTCATTCGCAAGTCACAGCCCCAGCGTGCCTGGGACTTCCTTTTCGAGGCCGCGGGGCCCGGCTCTACCTACGTCTTCAGCCCGAAGGCTCACGAGGCGCTCGTGCGAGTGCTGAGCGGCCTTGACTATAGTGAGATCGGCGTGCACGACTGGTACGTGTACGCGCTCGCCCGTTCGATTGGCCTGACCTGGGTGATCGGCGAGGAGCCGACGCTCGAATATCGTCAGCACGGCGGCAATGTGCAGGGTGCGAACTCTGGCTCGGGGGCGCGCGATGCCCGTATGGCTAAGCTGCGCAACGGTTTCTATCGCAACCAGTTCATTCTGACTGCCCGCACCGCCCAGAAGGTCGGCACGTTCGACGAACGTCGCGCGCGCCAGCTGCGCGCCATCCTGCGAGAGCTCGAGGGGCAGGGAATCGTCTCGAGGCTGCGCTTCGCCCTGCGCTGGACGCAGATCCGCCGCGACCGCATGGAGGGCCTCAAGCTCGCCGCTGCGCGCGTCCTGGGCGTGTGGTGACCTCCTACCTCTGATAGGTGACGAGCCCGCCGTCCGCGTCCTCCGTCGCCAGGATCTGCGGCAGCCTGTCCGGCGAGACGGTGTGCGGATCAATGACGACGACAGAGCGTCCCTGCATCCACTGATCCAACACCTGCCCCGCACCCGTGCGTGCGTCCCACAGGAGCGCGACGCGGCGACCCTGAACGGGTGCCGACGGGCGGGTCCCAGCCAGTGCCTCGTCGCGGGCCTGGAGGAGCAGCGGGGGAGTGTTGACGACGAGGGCATCCGGCTGCGTGGCAATTTCCGCGAGGCCGTCGAGAGCTCCGTCCAGGGGACCGTCCCATGCGAACGACAGGTACTGCGCGGGTTGCGCCAGCACGTGGGCCCCGGCATCCAATGCGTCGGATGCTTCGGAACCGAGAATATTGGTGACGAAAAGGTCTCCGGGGAGGGGGCGTCGTGTATCGAGTATCTCCCAGCCCATCGCGCGCGCCGCGATCTGCCAGAGGGTGTCCTGCCAGGGCTGAAGAGTCGTGTAGATGCGAGTTGGTGTCGCTTCGCCCGTGCCGAACAGATCGGCCGCAAGTTCGTTTGTTAGGTAGTTGGCGATCTTCGCTAACCACCGGCTGACCACGGGTCCTCCCAGTTCAACCCGCTCCTGGCCGTATTGGGTGAGTGCTGGACCTGACCATCCGTTAATCACTGTGATACAGTGGGTGAGCCTGCTCATAGTTTCTAAGGACTTATTGTTCATGATTTCAAGTATATCGAAGGTCCCAGGCGATCCAAGTACTTAGTAACTGTGAAGTCCTTGAAATGGGGCACTGTTTTACCGTTGGGTCAAGCGCTACGGGAAAGGTCTCAATATCGCGAAACGGCTTGACTTCCGACAATGACACGCGTGTAATTCTCGTAGTGATCGATTCGTTATAAGGAGCTCCCGCAATGTGGAACATCTTCGGTGACGGACCCCTGGAGTGGTCCGAGGACGCCGACGCGGCGCTGTATGCCCGCATTGACGGTCCCCTTGCGTGGCAGCAGCACGCTCTGTGCGCGCAGACGGATCCTGAGGCGTTTTTCCCTGAAAAGGGTGGCTCCACTCGCGAGGCGAAGGCTGTTTGTCAGGCCTGCCAGGTGCGTGAAGAATGCCTGGAATACGCGCTGGCTAACGACGAGCGCTTTGGTATTTGGGGCGGCATGTCCGAGCGCGAGAGGCGGCGCCTGCGCCGTATGGCCGGTTGAGTCCGACGCAGCGCTCCGTCGGTGCGATCCTTGTCACAAGAGGAGAAGCGCCGCTCACCCAGTCCGTCTTGCGGGCCATCGAGAAACAATCGGTGGCCCCGCATTCGTTGACCATCATTGACGTCGC
>CAUTGT010000222.1:0-3277 GCA_963537735.1 uncultured Actinomycetaceae bacterium
GCGACGAGGCCTTGGCTGATTCCGGCGCATACCGACGCATGCACGTCATCGTCGGCGACACCAACGTCGCCGAGCCGACGACCGCGCTCAAGGTCGGCATGACTGAGCTCCTCATCCACGCGATCGAGGACGGGCTGCAGATCGAAGACCTCGCGCTCGCTGATCCGATGCGTGCGATCCGCGAGGTCAACTCGGATCTGTCCGGATCCGCACCCCTCGAGCTCGCCAATGGTCGCACGACGAGCGCCGTCGCGCTGCAACGAGAGATCCGCGAGCGCGTGCTCGCCCGCATTCCCGTCGCGGAGCTTGATCCGATGCGCGCCTACGTCGTCGATCTGTGGGGCAGGGGCATCGATGCAATCTCCAGCGGCGACTGGAGCGGCATCGACACAGAGCTCGATATTGCGATCAAGCACAAGCTCCTCACGTCGTATTGTGCGCGCAGTGGAGCGAGCCTCGCTGATGCTCGTGTGGCCAGGCTTGAGCTGTCCTATTCCGATATCACCGCAGACGGCTTGTGGGAGCGAATGGAACGGGCGGGACTCATGCGACGCCTCACGACCGTCGAGGGTGTGCGTCGCGCGCAAACCATCGCGCCGGCGACGACCCGCGCGAGCCTGCGCGGACGCATCATCGCAGCCGCCGAGGACGCCCGAGCCGACCTGAGCGTCGACTGGGTGCACGTGCGTCTCGACGAGTCTTCGACGATTCCGTTGTCCTTGCAGGATCCGTTAGCCACGACCGACCCCCGTGTCGACGCGCTCATCGCGCAGATCGACGCTCAGTCTCCTACGATTCCCGCATGAGTCCCGAGTCGTCGTCTACCGAGTCCCGCGCCGTGAGCCGCGCACGCGGATCCTCCCAGCGCGCGGCTGCACGAGCGCAGCGCTCCCGCGGCACCTCCCGCGCTGCGCTCCTCCTGCGCATTGCGCTCGCCGTGGTTCTCATCGCGACGGGCGGCGGACTTGCCTGGTGGGCCTTCCATCCCCGCCCCGCTGCAAACGAAGCGAGCGTGCCCGAAGCCGCCACGCAGTCGCCAACCCTCGCTTTGTTCGACCGAGTGACCGTGTCCGGCCGCGTTGGTGCGACACCGACCATCGAGATCAAGGCCCCGCTGGAGATCGACGGGTTCAAAGCGCGCGTGCTTGAGGAAGGCAGCGGTCGCGAGATCACCGAAGGCTCACCCGTTCTCGTCTCCGTCAGCGCTTTCGACGGAACCAGCGGACGCATGCTCTCCGAATCCGGCCGCCCTCAGATGAGCCTCGGCATTGTCGGCTCCGGCCAGATCAACGACGACCTTTCACGTCTGGTGACCGGTAAGCGCGAGGGTACTCGCGTGCTCGCATTTCGTTCCATCACGATGGGCGATGGCTCGCCCAATGCGATGGAGATCGATGTCGTCGACATCCTGCCCTCAATCGCCACGGGCACGCCGGTCGACGCTAGCGTCGGCCCGATGAGCGTTGAGATGAGCCCGGAAGGTCCGCTCATTAGCCACATCGATACGCTTCCCGGCGGCGTGACGACCCAGACCCTGATCAAGGGTGACGGGGTGCAGGTGCATGAAGGCGACCGGGTCGTCGCTCAGTTCACGGTTCTCGGTTGGACCGATGGGGTCGTCCGCGTTTCCACATGGGAGACCGGCGTGCCCGAAGTCATCAACCTGGGGACGGCGATGAAGGGCCTCGCGACGGCTCTCGTCGACCAGAAGGTGGGGTCTCGACTCGCCATTACGATCCCACCGGATCTGGCCGCCGGTGACGACACGCTGTGCGTCGTCATCGACATTCTCGGCACGGAACCGAGCAGCGCTGCGAACGGGGATCAGACGCCTCAGTCGTAACCGTTCAGCTCGTGAGAGCCGCCGGGCATAAGGCTTGTTGCGTGTGGGACACTGGGAGGCATGCTGAGATGGATGACCGCCGGTGAATCGCACGGACCCGCACTGCTCGCAACGATCGAAGGATTGCCTTCCGGGTTGCGTGTGACGACCGCGGACCTGCGCCGCGGCCTCGCGCGTCGTCGCCTCGGCTACGGTCGCGGCGCGCGCCAGAAGTTCGAGGCCGACGAGGTGTCGATCCTGGCCGGCGTGCGTCACGGCGTGACGACCGGCGCCCCTGTGGCTATTCGTATCGGTAACTCCGAGTGGCCCAAGTGGGAGACGGTCATGAGCGCGGATCCCGTCGATCCTTCAGCGCTTCTCATCGATGCGGGAACGGGTGACGAGCGCGAGATCGCTCGCAATCGACCGCTGACGAGGCCCCGGCCCGGTCACGCGGACCTTCCTGGCATGCTGTCCTACGACCTGTCCGAGGCCCGCCCTGTCCTTGAGCGCGCCAGCGCCCGTGAGACTGCGGCGCGCGTTGCACTCGGCGTTCTCGCCGAAGCCCTCCTGGAGCAGGTCGCGGGCGTTCGTCTCGTGTCCCACGTCGTCTCCGTCGGAGCGCAGAGCGCCACGGCCTCGTCGCCCCCCACACCCGCCGACGAAGAGGCGCTGTGCGAGGCCTCGATGCGCACGCTTGATCCGGAGGACAACGCCCGCTTTGAGGCAGCCGTCGATACCGCCAAGCAGGCGGGCGACACCATCGGTGGCGTCGCGGAAGTGATCGCGTACGACGTTCCCGTTGGCTTGGGCACCCACGTGACCGCTCGCGAGCGCCTCGACGCGCGACTGGCTGCCGCCCTCATGTCGATCCAGTCGGTCAAGGGCGTTGAAATCGGCGACGGCTTCGCGCAGGCAGCCCTGCTCGGCTCAGCGGCCCACGACGAGATTGTGCGGGGCGAGGATGGACACCTGACCCGCACCTCCAACCACGCCGGAGGCATCGAAGGAGGTACCTCGAACGGTGCGCCGATCGTCGCGCGCGCCGCTTTCAAGCCGATCTCGACCGTGCCGCACGCCCTGCGCAGCGTCGATTTGGCGACAGGGGAGGAGGCCGTGGGCCTGCACCAGCGCTCCGACACCTGCCAGGTCGTGCCCGGCGCAGTGATCGCCGAGGCCGAGGTGGCCCTCGTACTCGCGGATGCCCTGTCGGATCACGCGGGTGGTCGATCGGTTGGCGAGATGCGGCGGAATCTTCAGGCTTACCTCGCGGTGGTGGGGGAGCGCGCATGAGTGCTCAGGGGCCCGTCGTCCTCGTCGGCTTGCCCGGTGCGGGCAAGTCCAAGGTTGGACGGCTCCTAGCTGAGCGTCTCGGTGGCGCGCCTATCCATACCGATGCGTTGTTCGGCGTGCGCGGGGGCGGGTGGGTGGCCGATGTTGTTGCTTCGGTCGGGG
>CAUTGT010000223.1:0-3257 GCA_963537735.1 uncultured Actinomycetaceae bacterium
ACATCGACATCGTGGTGGGAGGCATCGGCTTTCGCGTGCACGTGACGCCCGCCTTCGCGCAGGGCGCCTCGCGTGATCAGGAGATGACGGTGTTCACGTCGATGATCGTGCGTGAAGACTCGATGACGCTCTACGGCTTTGAGTCCGCGGATGAGCGCGACGTGTTCACGAAGCTCCTGTCCGTGTCGGGCATCGGTCCGAAGATCGCGCTGGCAGCCCTGGCGGTCCTGCGCCCCGACGATCTGCGCCGCGCGGTGCGTGACCAGGACCTCACGGCTCTTCAACGCATCCCCGGCGTGGGCAAGAAGTCGGCGCAGCGTATGGCCCTCGAAATCGGGGACAAGCTGGGCACCCCGGCAGCACTGCCGGGCGCGGAAACCTCGGCCGCTTCCGCGCCCGCCGAGGACGCCGTGGCCTCCGAGGTCAGCGCCGCGCTGGTTGGCCTGGGATGGTCCGAGGCGCAGGCAGCCAAGGCCATCGAGAAGCTCGCGGGCAGCGGGCTCGGTGCCTCCGACATGCTGCGCGCTGCTCTCGTAACGCTGGGAGGCGGACGTGGCTGATCAGATGGATTCCGGTTTCGATGTCGATGCGATGCGCATCGTCGCTCCCGATGCCGGGGAGCTCGAGCGTGCTGCCGAGGCCGCTCTGCGCCCGAAGAAGCTGTCGGAGTTCGTGGGCCAGCGCGTTGTGCGCGGCCAGCTGCAGCTCGTGCTTGATGCTGCGCGCATGCGTTCGGCGAGCCCTGACCATGTTCTCCTTGCAGGCCCTCCGGGACTCGGTAAGACGACGCTTGCGATGATTATCGCCGCTGAGATGGGAACGTCCCTGCGACTGACCTCGGGCCCCGCGATCCAGCACGCGGGTGATCTCGCGGCGATCCTGTCCGGTCTCCAAGAGGGCGACATTCTCTTCATCGATGAGATCCACCGCCTCGCACGCACCGCCGAGGAAATGCTCTACCTCGCCATGGAGGACTTCCGCGTCGATGTCGTCGTGGGTAAGGGACCCGGTGCGACGTCGATCCCGCTGACCCTTCCTCCCTTCACGGTCGTGGGGGCGACGACGCGTTCAGGTCTGCTGCCCGCCCCGCTGCGCGACCGCTTTGGTTTCACGGCTCATCTCGAGTTCTACGAGACCGATGAGCTGACGTCTGTCGTTACTCGTTCCGCCTCGCTGCTGGGTTCACCCATCGACGCGCAGGCGGCGCACGAGATCGCCTCACGTTCGCGAGGCACTCCTCGAATCGCGAACCGCCTCCTGCGTCGCGTCGTCGACTACGCCCAGGTGCATGGAGACGGACAGCTGACCCTCGAGGCCGCGCGCGGCGCGCTCGAACTCTTTGAGGTTGACCCCTCCGGCCTCGACCGCCTCGACCGCGCGGTTCTCGAGGCGATCTGTCGTCGTTTCGCGGGCGGCCCGGTGGGCCTGACGACCCTGTCCGTGACGATCGGTGAGGAAGCAGAGACCGTCGAAACCGTTGCCGAACCCTACCTGGTGCGCGAAGGATTCCTCGTGCGCACCAACCGAGGACGCATGGCAACCCCCAAGGCGTGGGCTCACCTCGGCCTCACTCCGCCCGCGCCGGACGGCGCTCTCTTCGACTAGGGGAGTTGGCCTCGTCCCCATCTGTGCTGGCCACGAGTGACGTGTCGTGTCAAGTCGTGTTAAAACGCCTCAGGAAGCGTCTCGCTCCGCGCCACACCTTGATCACTGAGGCTAAAACCTTGCGCGGGCATTAGACTGGCAAAGTGCGCTCGAAGCGCTAGACCGTCATCGAAAGTGAATCAGCCTTTATGAACAACTACTTGCTCCTGATCATGGCAGCTTTCCTCATCGTCTTCATGATGTGGAGCTCGCGCTCCCGCAGGCAGCAGATGCAGAAGATGGAACAGGAAAAGCGTGACCAGCTCGCAGCCGTCACCCCCGGAGAATGGGTGCGTATCCGCTGGGGTTTCTGGGGTCGCTTCGTCGACCTCGACGGCGACATCGTCGTCCTGGAGACCTCTGATGGACACGAGATGTACTGGGAGCGCCAATTCATCGCCGAGATCGGTGGTCAGCCGCCACTCGCAGAGGTAGAGCAGGCTGACGCGGACGCCGACGAGGCAGAGACTGTGGAGGAGGACGCATCCGTCCTCGGCCTCGATCAGGAAGACGCCCAGTCTTTCGACGTGCGCGACACCGACGAGCAGCAGAAGTAACTCAAGGCTGAACGGAAAGTAGAACCGTGGCATCACACAAGCGACGCCCCGTGCGCGCGCTCGTGACCCTGACCGTCGCCATTGTGGCGGCGTGCGCGGCACTTGCGATCGGGCACTTCGTGAAGGGCGTATCCCCTTATCCCGACCTGGCCCTTGACCTCAAGGGTGGTACTCAGCTGATCCTGACTCCGACCCCGACGTCGGAGGGACAGCGTGAGATCACCGAGGAGGACATCACGCAGGCGATCTCGATTATTCGTAATCGTATTGATGCCTCCGGTGTGTCCGAGTCTGAGATTTCCTCGCTGGGTAGCTCGAACATTATGGTGTCGATTCCCGGCACCCCCTCCCAGGAGCAGCTGGAC
Organism: uncultured Actinomycetaceae bacterium; assembly: GCA_963537735.1. Taxonomy (GTDB): domain Bacteria; phylum Actinomycetota; class Actinomycetes; order Actinomycetales; family Actinomycetaceae; genus Pauljensenia. The sequence continues at coordinate 2,567 of CAUTGT010000223.1, forward strand.
CTGATCCGTTCGTCCTCGCAGATGAACTTCCGTCCGGTCCTGCGCATTGGGCCCGCGCAGGGCATTCTCCAGAATCAGCAGCAGCCCAAGGTCGACAACCCGCAGTCGGGCGAGCAGTCCGGTGCTCAGTCGGGCGAGCAGTCCGGTGCTCAGTCGGGCGAGCAGTCCGGCGCTGGCGCGGCTGATGCCGCACAGTCCGGAGTTCAGTCCACCGCCCTGGACGAGGCGACCGCTCGTGGAGCTGCCGACGCGGACGGCGACGGCGTCCTGTCCGACACCCCCGCGACGACTCCCGAGAACGCTTCGGATCTCGCCTGGGTGACCGAGCAGGTCATGTACGACTTCCTGACGCTCGATTGCTCGGCGGCTGCCGATGTGAAGCGCGTCGAGGGCGCCGCTGACAAGCCCTACGCCGCCTGCGACGAGTCCGGCCAGGTCAAGTACATCCTGGGCCCCGTGGCCGTTCCCGGTTCGGATCTGGAGGCTGCGAGCGCGGCCATCGCAACGAACGGCACCGGACAGTCGACCGGTCAGTGGATTGTCTCGCTGCGGTTCAACCACGAGGGCGCCGAGAAGTTCAAGGAGACCTCGACAATCCTGTACGGCTACCACGATGCGGACCCCCAGGGATCGTCCTATCGTGGCAGCCCGGACCGTAACTCGTTCGCGGTCGTTCTCGATGGAACCGTGA
>CAUTGT010000224.1:0-3254 GCA_963537735.1 uncultured Actinomycetaceae bacterium
GGCACCAAGACCATCTACCTGGTCTCCAAGGGCTTCCAGCACCGCTTCTGGCAGGCCGTGAAGGAAGGCGCCGAGCAGGCCGGCGAAGAGCTGGGCTACAAGGTGAACTTCGTTGGCCCGCAGGACGAGACCAAGGTGACCGAGCAGACCGACCAGCTGAAGTCCGCTCTGGACTCCGGCCCGGCCGCCATCGGCTTCGCCGCCCTCGACTCCAAGGCTGCTGCCGACCTCCTGACGGAGATCAATGGCAAGGGCATCCCGGTCGTCGCCTTCGACTCCGGTGTCGAGTCCGACATCCCGGTGACCACCGTCCAGACGGACAACAAGAAGGCCGCCGAGGAAGCCGCCAAGCACATGATCGAGCTCCTCAAGGGCAAGAAGGGCTCCGTCGGCATGGTCTGCCACGACTCGACCTCCACCACGGGCAAGCAGCGCTGCGAGGGCTTCAAGGAGTACTTCAAGGCCAACGCTCCCGCCGACCTGAAGCTCCTTGACGAGCAGATCGCCGGTGAGGTCACCAAGGCCGCCGACACCTCGCTGTCCATCATCCAGGCCAACTCCGACATCGTCGGCATGTACGGCTCCAACGAGGCCGCTGCCTCCGGCATCGTCCAGGGTGTCGCTGAGTCCGGTAAGGACGTTACCGTCGTCGGCTTCGACTCGGGCAAGACCCAGATCGACGCCATCAAGGCCGGCTCCGAGGCAGGCGCCGTGACCCAGTCGCCCGTCAAGATCGGCTACTACACGGTCAAGGCTGCGGTTGCCGCGCTGAACGGCGCCGAGCTGCCCAAGGTCATCGACTCGGGCTTCGCCTGGTACGACAAGATGAACATCGACAACCCTGAGATCAAGGCGAACCTGTACGAGTGAGCCGATAGCTCCATCGGGCACGAGGCCGGGGCCGGGGACGTGACAAACTGAACCGGTGGCCCGCCGTGGGTCCCGCACCACTTCGGTGGGGCGGGACCCACGGACCCGGCACTTTTTTGTTCAAAGGATCCGAGGGGGCGAGCGCCCCCGCGCTCCGACATCGACGTCACCATGAGGGATGAAGGAATAATGACAAACCACCCCCGCATCGGAATCCGCCCCACTATTGACGGCCGCCGCAAGGGCGTTCGTGAGTCGCTCGAAGAGCAGACCATGAACATGGCGAAGTCCGTCGCCGAGCTTTTCACCTCCAACCTGCGCTACCCGGACGGCAGCCCCGTCGAGGTCGTCATCGCTGACACCACGATCGGCCGCGTCCACGAGGCCCAGGCTTGCGCCGCGAAGTTCCGCGCGAACAACGTTGGCCTGACCCTGACGGTCACCCCCTGCTGGTGCTACGGCACCGAGACCACCGACATGGACCCCGCGATGCCGCACGCCATCTGGGGCTTCAACGGCACTGAGCGCCCCGGCGCCGTGTACCTCGCCGCCGCCCTGGCCGGCCACGCCCAGATCGGCATCCCCGCCTTCGGCATCTACGGCGAGCACGTGCAGGACGCTGACGACACCTCCATCCCCGAGGACGTGCGCACCCGCCTCCTCGACTACGCGACCGCTGGCCTGGCCGTCGCGCAGATGAAGGGTGAGGCCTACCTGTCCATGGGCTCCGTCTCCATGGGTATCGCCGGCTCGGTTGTCGACCCCGACTTCTTCGGCTCCTACCTCGGCATGCGCAACGAGTACATCGACATGACCGAGTTCACCCGCCGCATCGAAGAGGGCATCTACGATCCCGACGAGTACGAGCAGGCCTACCAGTGGATCCGCGAGAACTTCAAGCAGGGCAAGGACTGGAACCCGCCGGAGTGGCAGTACCCCGAGAAGCACGAGGACTGGTGGAAGTTCGTCACCAAGATGACGATCATCGCCCGCGACCTTATGCACGGCAACCCCCGCCTGGCCGAGCTGGGCTTTGAGGAAGAGGCTGGCGGCCACGGCGCCATCGCAGCCGGCTTCCAGGGCCAGCGCCAGTGGACCGACCACTTCCCCAACGGCGACGTTCTGGAGACCATCCTCAACACGAACTTCGACTGGACCGGCATCCGCCAGCCTTCCGTCGTGGCCACCGAGAACGACTCGCTCAACGGTGCCTCGATGCTGTTCGGCTACCTGCTGACCAACACGCCGCAGATCTTCTCTGACGTGCGTACCTACTGGAGCCCCGAGTCCATCGAAAAGGCCACCGGTTGGAAGCCCGAGGGCCGTGCGGCCGCGGGTCTGCTCGACCTACGTAACTCCGGCTCGACCACGCTGGACGGTGCCGGCAAGGCTGTGCGTGACGGCGAGAACGTCATCAAGCCCTGGTACGAGTTCACCGAGGAGGACCGCGAGGCCACGCTCGAGGCCACGACCTTCCACCCGGCCTCGACCGGCTACTTCCGTGGCGGCGGCTTCTCGACCCACTTCCGTACCTCCGGCGAGATGCCCGTGACGATGTGCCGCATCAACCTGGTGCGCGGCCTCGGACCGGTCATGCAGATCGCCGAGGGCTACACGGTCGAGCTGCCCGACGAGGTCGCCTTCACCATCGAAGAGCGCACCAACATCGAATGGCCCACCACCTGGTTCGTCCCGAACCTGACGGGTGAGGGCGCCTTCAAGAGCGTCTACGACGTCATGAACGCGTGGGGCGCCAACCACGGTGCGATCTCCTACGGCCACATCGGTGGTCAGCTCATCACGCTGGCGTCGATGCTGCGCATCCCGGTCAACATGCACAACGTCCCCGCGGAGCGCGTGTTCCGTCCCAAGGCGTGGTCGCTGTTCGGCACCGAGTCCCTCGAGGCTGCGGACTTCCGCGCCTGCGAGACCTTCGGTCCGATGTACCGCTGATGCAACCACCGGTCGGGCTCGGGCGTCCTCTCTCCCCGAGCCCGACCGGGCTCGCCCCCACGCGGGGCACCACCACCGGGATCCGGCCCCGGCCTCGCCGATGAGGAAAGCCGCACGAGAACCCAACGACGGGACGCGCCGCGCGAGGGCGTTTTGAGCAGGAGACCTTCAATGACCACCGTACTTGCTGTTGACCTTGGATCCGCATCCGGACGAGTCCTCGCCGGAACGCTGCATGACGGACGCCTCGACGTCACCGACATTCACCGCTTTAAGCACGAGGCCCGCCGCCGCGAAGACGGCACCCTCACGTGGGACGTGGCCACGATGGAGGCGGAGACGATCACCGGCCTGAAGAAGGCCCTCGAACAGTTCCCGGACGCCCGCGCGGTCTCCATTGACACATGGGGCGTGGACTGGGCTCCCCTCGA
>CAUTGT010000225.1:0-3254 GCA_963537735.1 uncultured Actinomycetaceae bacterium
GGCGGCGGCTGGAGCGCGCGACGAGCTGAGCGCCTACATCGCGGGCGTCGAGCGCTCCACCATGCGCCCCATCCTGGCGGCCCCGCGCATCGTCTGGGGCTCGCGTCGCGATGGCGGGGAACCAGGCTGGATTCTGCACGTGGCCTCGCACGGCCGCCATCTGAGCTCCGTCATCGTTCCCCCGCGCTCCGACCCATCCCCGTGGATCGATGTCCTCACCTCCACTGAGCCCGTCGACACCGGCGGAATGGCTGCCGCCGTGGCCTCGTGGGCGGAGACGTCGCTCCTGTGCGCCGAGCTATGCCGCGAGGGAACGCGCCTCGTCGAATGGAACGGTCCCCTTCCCTGGGCACAGCCCATCGACAGCCCGCTACGCGACGGGCGGTTGCGCGAGCTCTTGGCCCACGCAACCGCCCATCAGCGTGTTTCTGTGCGCGCCTAGCGCGCGAGGGTGTCATCCGTTCGAGGCAGCCACCCAACGCTCAACGAGTCGGGCGCCCGAACCATCGGCCAACGCCGCCAGGGCGCGCTCGACCGCACCGCGCATGCGCTGCTCGAAGTCGGCTGGTGTCACGGGGTTGTCCAGCCCCTCCCAGGCGAGGATGCCGGCACCGACGTTGAGGGCGACAGCGTCGCGAACAGCGTCCGCGCCGCCACCCGACAACACGTCACGGGCGACGGCCGCGTTCTCGGCCGCCTCGCCACCGGCGAGGTCCTCGATCGAGGAGGAGGCCATCCCCAGGGACTCGCGCGCATCGAACTCGGTTTCCACAACCGCTCCGCCCGACACGAGCCACACCTGGTTCGCGTCGGTGGTCGTCAGCTCATCGAGGCCGGTGTTTGCGCCCCGGAACACGAGCGCGCTCAGGCCGCGCGACGCGTACACGCCCGCCATGAGACGCGCGTTCTCCTCGCGTGAGGCACCGATCGCGCACGCCTGGACGCGCGCGGGGTTCGTCAGCGGTCCCAGGACGTTGAACGCCGTGGGGAAAGCGAGAGCGCGACGCACGGGGGCCGCGAAGCGCATCGAGGGGTGCATCTTGTTCGCAAACAGGAACGCAATGCCAACCTCATCGAAGACGCGGCGCAGCGCGTCGGCATCGAGGTCGAGGTTCACGCCGAGCGCCTCGATCACGTCAGCGGAGCCGGACTTCGACGTCGAGGCACGGTTACCGTGCTTGACGAGCGGAATCCCCATCGCGGCGAGCACAATGGCGGACATCGTCGAAATGTTGACGGTCTTGTATCCGTCTCCGCCCGTACCCACGATGTCGAGCGCGCGGCTGGGCAGATCGACGCGTGCCGCGTGGTCCTGCATGCCATCGGCCAGGCCGTGGATTTCATCGACCGTGGCACCCTTGATGGCCATCGCGGTCAGGAAGGACGCGAGACGTGCCTCGCCGAGCTCGCCGCTCATGACCTGGTCCATCAGCCAGTACGACTGGCCGTAGTCGAGGCTCTCTCCGGCGGTCAGTGCGGCGATGATCGGCGCCCACTCCTGCGTAGCCATCACTTGGCTCCACGCAGCACGTCGGCGACGGTCTCCTGAAGGATGATCGGGTCAATCGGATCGGCCACGACGGCGGCGGCTCCGGCCCATGTGGCCAGCCACTCGTCCTGCGGGCGGGCAGTCAGGAAAACGATCGGGGGCACGCCGTCACGGGTCTCACGCAGGTCCTGGGCGATCGACATGCCGCCTTCCTTCTTCGCCTCAGCGTCGAGGATCAGCATCGCGAAATCCTGCTGATCGAAAGCATCGCGGACACCGAAGCCCGTGGCAGCCTCGACCCATTCGATGCGGGGCGTGTCCTTGGAAGCACGCAGGCCAATGCCGTTGACGACGGCGTGACGGCGATCCTTGTCGTCGCTGAAAACCAGGATAGTGACGGTTTCTTCGCTCATGGAAGCTCTCCTTGCATATGTCGGCCAAATCGACGCGATGATCCCATTCTAACGGGTAGCGGGCGGCTCCCACACTGGGAGCCGCCCGCTGACGTTCACCTGAGTCGGTGCGAGATCACTGTATCGAGGACGTACCCACGATATCGACGACGAAGACCGTTGCCTGCGCGGGGGGCGCATCCTGGCCGGACTGCGCTTCCTGAGGAGGAATCGGGGCCACGATGAGGATGCGCGATCCGACGGTTGTGCCCACCAGATTAGCCTGCGCGACGGGAGCCTGAAGGGGGTCCTGGCTCCACGAGGACTGAGTCTGTCCGTTTGCTCCGAAACCGCCAACAACCTGCTTGTACAGGACAGTCTGATCAGCCGTGAGGGCCTCACCCGCACCCTTGTAGATCGTGTACATCTTCTGCTCGGTAGGAGCGGAAACGCTCTCATCGATCGTCAGGGTCGGCTCAGCGCCGGGCTCACCGGTGACGGTAATGCCCGCAGGGAGCTCCTCGCCGGTCGCCACGCCGCTGCTGAGGATGGACTCATCGGCGACGTCCTGCGTCGCAACACCGACGATGTCCACGACGAAGACCAGAGTCGAGTTCGCGGGAATATTTCCGCGAGCCTGGCCGCCGTAGCCGAGAGACGCAGGGATAACGAGCTCGACGCGATCACCGACGCGGGTGTGCGCGAGGCCGTAGGTCCAGCCCTTCACGACCTGGTTGAGAGAAAACTCGCTCGGTTCACCGCGCTTGTACGACGAGTCGAATACGGTGCCGTCCCAGAGGGCACCCACGTAGTGCGCCTTGATGGTCGCACCCGGGCACACAACCGCGCCATCGCCCTCCTTGAGCGTCTTCACGAGGACCTTCGAGCTGGGCTCGGATCCGCTGCCCGCCGCGATGACGGGAGTGCCGTCGCCGGAAACGGACGGGAAGTCACCCGCGCCGCTACGGTCGACATTCGTGTTCTGTTCAGCGGAGTCGTCCGTCGAACAGGCGGAGTAATCGATCTCCGGCGCGGGAGACGAAGACGACGACGAAGACGACGACGAGGTCGCGTCGGTGCACGCCGCGAGTCCGAGGACGAGCGCGGCTGCACCGGCGATGGCGCCGAAGCGGCGCAGAGAGGACATCATGGAACAGTGTTCTTTCGGCTCAGTGGAAGGACTCACCGCAGGCGCAGGTGTTCTGGGCGTTCGGGTTATCGATCGTGAAGCCCTGACGCTCAATCGTGTCAGCGAAGTCGATCGTGGCACCGCTCAGGTAGGGCACGCTCATGCGGTCAACGACGACCTCGACGCCGTCGAAGGAACGAATCGCGTCGCCGTCAAGCGTGCGATCGTCGAAGTACAGCTGGTA
>CAUTGT010000226.1:0-3248 GCA_963537735.1 uncultured Actinomycetaceae bacterium
CGCGACAATAGAGACATGACCGCTCCAGATCCCACCGCCCACAGCGAGACGCCCGACCAGCAGACTGCGCCGGGCCCACAGTCCGCCCGTGGCGCGCAGGCTTCTCCTGGAGGACGCGTCGGCGGCGCCGTCCACGCAACCCTCGCCGCCCAGATCATTTTCGGGGCCCTCGGCATCGCTCTGGCCGGAACGATCCTCGGCATCGCCGCTCCCGACACGATCGCGTGGATGATCCTGATCCCCGCGGCGATCGTCCTCATCGCGCGCACGAGGCCCTGGCGGCAGAGCCTCGGCGTGCGCGGGCTCGGCATCGCCGTGATCGTGGGGGTTTTGTATGCTCTGTACGGTAGCAGCATGTTCACGGCGATCAACCATCTGCAGGTGGGTACCGCCGTGGCGATCTCGATGACCGTCGGTCTGCTGATCGGCCTGATTCACGGGCAGGGGAAACGTCGTTTCCTCAGCCCGGCTCTTGCCCTCGCGGGATGCGTCGTGTTTGCATACCAGGCACTCCCGGGCACCGTCGATGGCAAGGTGATGCAGTCGAGCATGATGGTGAGCCTAGGGGCGGGTGTTCTTCTGCTCGCCATGGTGATGATGAAGGGTGTCACGTCGCATCTCGGCTACGACTACGGAGCGGTCTCCGGGGTGGGTTTCGTGATTGCTGCACTGGGATTCGGTCTGCGGGATGCCACCATTCATGAGATTCCCGCCCTGAATGGACGCTTTATCGCGGTCATCATCGCGGTCAGCTGCCTGATGTTAGTCAGGCCCACCGTGCTGCGCCGCATCGTCGATCAACGGGCAGATGCGCGAACCCAAGCTCGATACAACGTTTTCTTTCCCGCGGTCGCGATGGTTGCCGGCGTCGTCCTGCTCGGACAGGTTCCCAGCCTCCTCGACCTCCTCGGTCTCGCGCTCATCACCGGCGCGCTCTGGATCATGTCGGGCGTGACGATCGTTCCGCGGCGATTCTTTCGCAAACGCGGGCCCGGAGAGGTGACCGCGGACTGAGCCCCCGCCTCGTCCATGGACCCACGCGAGGAAAACGGTCGCACGCGTGCGAGGGCGCGGGCGGCGCGGGACAATAGATCCATGAACGCTACTGATCCCGCTGCCCGCACCGACGCCGAGTGGAAGAAGCTCCTGAGCCCCATGCGCTACCACGTGCTGCGCGAGGCCGGCACCGAGCGCCCCTTTACCGGCGAGCTCCTCGACGAAGCCCGCATTGGCACCTACTCGTGCGCGGCCTGCGGGTCCGCTCTCTTCGACTCCGACGCGAAGTTCGACTCCTCCTGCGGGTGGCCCTCCTTCTTCCAGGCTCACGACGGCGCAACCGTCGAGAGCGTCGACACCAGCCACGGCATGATCCGCACCGAGGTGCGCTGCGCGACCTGCGGCTCCCACCTCGGCCACGTCTTCCCCGACGCGCCCGACCAGCCCACCGGCATGCGCTACTGCATGAACTCGGCGGCATTGACCTTCGCGCCCGCTCAGTGAGCGCACCCGCTCAGCGCCCCGTCACCGACCGCATCCCGCCTCAGCTCTACATCGTCGGCTCCGGCCTCATCCAGTACGTGGGCGCTGCGCTCGCGGTCATCGCCTTCGCGTCCGTCGAACCCGCCTCCGTCGCCTGGTGGCGCGTCCTGACCGGCGCGGTCGTCCTCCTGGCCTGGAAGCGCCCCTGGCGCGGCGGCCTCACGCGCTCCGACCTGGCTATTTCCGCGCTCTTCGGAGTCATCATCCTGACGATGAACTCCTCGTTCTACGAGTCGATCGCGCGCATTCCCCTGGGCACCGCCGTGTCCATCGAGTTCATCGGCCCGGTCGCCGTCGCCGTCTTCAGGGGCCACGGCTGGCGGCCGCGCATCGCCGCGGCTCTCGCGTTCGCCGGAGTGGCGTGCATCGGCGGGCTCGCCCTCGACCTGAGCGTGCCGAGCGTGCGTATTGGCGTCGCCTGGATCCTCCTCGCGGCCCTCGCCTGGTCGGCCTACATCGTCGTCGGGCAGAAGGCTTCGACCACGCGCGATGGGGTGACGAACCTGGCGCTCGGATGCGCGTGGGGCACCCTGTTCTTCGCGCCCTTCCTCGGGCCGGGCGCGATGGTGGCCCTGGCCTCGTGGAAACTCATCGCGATCGTTGTCGGCGTGGGCCTGCTGTCCACCGCGATTCCCTACACCTTCGAGGCGCTCGCGATGCGTCGCCTGGCGGCGTCGACCTTCGCGCTGTTCGCCGCGATCCTGCCGGCCACGTCTGCCCTGGTCGGGGCCGTCATGCTGCGCCAGATCCCTGGCGTCTTCGAGCTGATCGGCCTGGTTCTGGTGTCGGTCGCGGTCTGGCTGGCCTCGCGGGAGTAGGGGGTTCGGCCGGGGGGGGTCCTGGATTTCTGCGCCTGTGCGTGCTTGTCAGCCCCCACAGGCGTGCGTCAGTGGGGTCTGGCGCCTGCCGACGTGCTGGCGGCGGCATTTGTCCACCTTGTTTTGTTACAAACGTCGTCAAATCACCCCGTTTTTCAAGGGGGTTTAACGCTCAGTGTTACAAACGTCGTCAATCCGAGCCCGAAATCGGCTTTTTCTGGCGTTTTAGCCCGCAGATTGACGACGTTTGTAACATCCGGGGTCGGAGCCGCGTTGAAGATGCTGCAGATTGACGACGTTTGTAACAACAGCCGGGAACGCAAGCCGTTCGCGGGGCTCGTATGAGTCTCGTGTTGGGCGCGTTGGAGGAAACGGATGCTGGATGCTTCGGTGCTTTTGCTGATTTCGTGTGAGCGGTGGTGAATGAGGGGCTTTGTGGGGGGCGCTGCGGGTGTCAGCCGTCACGGGCGGCCTGTCGGTGGCAAAGGGCCGCGCCGGCTGCTGAGCTCATCCCGATCAGGCGCGTGTTCTGGATAGGTTGCGACGATCTGGATAGGTTATTGCGATCTGGATAGCTTAATAACCTATCCAGAAGCGGATTTCCTATCCAGAAGTGCACAACCTATCCAGAACATGCCGGCGCGCGAAGCCCGGGTGGCACCGCAACATGGTGGATGGGTATTGAAGCCTCTCAGTCGAGGCTGAGGTGGCGTGGCGTATGTGAGCCGCCGCGGGCGATCACCCAGAACGCGACCCACGCGCCGAGTGAGCCGACGATCATGACGAGCACCATCGGGACGGCGCTGTCACCGCCCGAGGTTGCCAGGGGAGCGGCGATGCCGTTCGCGATCGACTGGCACACGCCCATGACGGAGGAGGCCGTGCCCGCGT
>CAUTGT010000227.1:0-3225 GCA_963537735.1 uncultured Actinomycetaceae bacterium
CGCTCGAGCGTCCGATCATCCTGCGCACCGAGATGGTCGCCGGGCACGCCGGCCCCTCCGGGCGAGAGGGCCGGTGGGCGGCGCGCTGCGAAGAGTTTGCCTTTGCGCTGAGTCAGGTGGGCGTCACGCTGTAACGGGTGGGGGGCGGTCTTCGTTGGAAGGCCGCCCCCACTATCGCGCCGCGCGACGATACGGCGTTACTGTGCTGAGTTACTGCGCGCCGCCGTCCCAGCCGGGCCGCAGCGCGAAGTTCTCGATCTCCCGCTCTTGTCCCGACGACAGGATCCCTCCCGCGTTCGTCCTCAGATACTTCTCGAGTTGGCCCGTCGTGATGACCTCGCGCAGGTCTCCTCCATCCCACGGCCGGTATGAGATGGTCACGAGATGCTCGCGGTAGCGGTCCTCGAGCACGTAGACGCCGGTTTCGGTCACCTGAAACAGCGTCCTATGCGACGCGGTCTCTGCGGGGATAGTGAAGAGGTGGCGGGCCTGACCGCTCCTGAGGTTGACCGTGAAAGCATGGCCCCTACGACTGATGAACCTGTACTCGTCACCGACCTGCACCGCCTGGTAGCCAAAGATCGTCAGATCTTTGCTCAGACTGATCTCATTGCCATTCTCATCAAACGCAGGAATCACCGTGCGCTGCCCTGTCGACAGGTCCCATCGCTGCAAAACCATGGGACCAGTCGTTGCATCCACGCCAAAGCTACGCGCAGCGACCGGATCATCCTGCAACACGCTCGGCATCGTAATGACATCCCCCTCGCAGGCGAACATGAACTGTCCTGATTTCAATCCCTCAATCATTGGCGCGACCGCAAGGACACGCGGCTCATCACCGACCGCGTCGTTCAGTTGCACAACAGCCGCTAATTCCTCCGGTATGTCAGTCTGACTGCCGGACTGGGCAGCATAGGCCTCGCGGGCAGATCCCTTAATGCTCTCGGATTCCTGAGTGTCTGTGATCGCCAGGATCCGTGACCCACACTGCCCGACATCACCGGACGTTTCCGCTGTCTTGACACTCGTCGTGCTTCCATCGAGCTCAATGGTGTCAACCTGATTCCCCGTATACTTTGCACCTCCGAGGACAGCGATTCTTCCATCGGGGAGGGCATACCTCTTATCTTCAGTCGTTCGAAAACCCGGGCGCGGAGTCCGCCGAGTCCCCTTCTCCGTCGTCAGAAAGTTCTCGTTATTGACGCCAAAGGACAGACCGTTTTCAGTCCACAGGAGAGGATCCACCGAGGAGTCATCGAGATAGCTCACCGTCGGCTTCCCCTGCGCATCGAGGAGCGCAATCGCAGTGTCGCCACTCCCCTTCCCCAAGCCCGACACAGATCGCCCATGTTCCATCCACACAACCACCACCGCGTCTCCCGTGCTGAGCATCTCGATTGGTACGCTCGGCGGGGGAATGTAGGGCATACAGCTCGCCGCAAGCGCCGAGGCCGACAACGCGGCTGCGAGGATTCCGCCCCGGCGCGCACTCTGTGACCTGAAGACACGAGCGCGTCGTCGCGCCTGCATGACTGTCGGCTTCGAGTCGGTGGCGTTAGCGTTCATGATCGATTCATCCTCATCTGTGCGGCAGGGGCGCGGCCACGCCCACCCCAGAGTCTAGGGCACGAGGCCGGAGCCGCCACGGCCTCGTCCCATCGAGGCACGTCCCAACCGGGAACGAGACCCCGAGAGAGGGCCAACGTTACTGCGCGCCACCATCCCAGCCGGGGCGCAGGGCGAAGGACTGAATATCCAAGGCACTCGAGATATAGCCTTCGTTGAGGTAATAAGCCAGGTCACGGGTCGTGAAGATGTCACGCCACTCGCCGCCTTCCCAGGGCCTGTACGAGAGGGTCACAACGCGGTCAGCGCGGCGGTCCTTGAGCGCGTAGACACCGCTCTCACTCACCTGGAACGTCGCCAGGTAGCCGTCTGGCCCATACGTTGGCGTATCAAGCGAAAACAAGTAACGTCCCTGGCCACTCGCCAGGTCGACAGCGAAAGCATCCCCACCCCACGACACAAACCTGTACTCGTTGCCCACGCGGATTGCCTCATAGTCAGAGACACCCTGACCTTCATCCAGATCAATAGGGTTTCCAGCCTCGTCAACCACGGGAACAATCGTGCGCTGCCCCGCAGACAGGTCCCACCGCTGAAGAACCAGGCCTCTCCGCTCGCTCTCCACGCCACTGGACGAGGCGTCGTCCTCGTCCTCCCGCACGCTCGGCATCGTGATGACATCCCCCTCACAGTCGAACATGCGCTGTCGCGACGACAAGCCGTCGATCATCGGCGCGACCGCGAGAACTGGAGGAGTGTCACCATCATGGTCAGTGAGCTGAACAACCACCTCCAGAGCCTCCGGCATATCACCACCGCCGAACTGGGCAGCGTATGCCTCGAAAGCCGCCGACCTCATACTCTCGTAGCGCTCGGTGTCCGTGATCGCCAAGATCCGCGACCCACACTGACCGACGTTCCCCCGCACCCCAGAACTTTCGACACTCGACGTGGTTCCATCGGGGTGCACGGAATCAACCCGATACCCCGTGCCTTCCTCTTTCACGACCGCGAGCGTTCCGCCGGAAAGCTCGTAGCGCGAAACGTCCTCGTCACGCACATATTTGCGCGCAATCTCCTGAGTTGCGCTGTCCGTCATCACGTAGTCATGGCTCGGCGAACCGAAGAAGACGCCGCGATCACTCCAGAGCACGTCCCCGCTGAGGACCTCGTCGACGGATGCCACCTGGCCTCGCCCCTGCGCGTCGAGGAGCACGATCCAGCCGTCGTAGTACGGTTTGTCCTCAGCCACCGTCGTCCAGCCTCGCCCGAGCCTCAGCGCGATCACCGCATCGTTCGTCGTGAGAAAACCGACCGGCTTTCGGGTTAATTTCCCGTGAAAAACGCAGCTCCACGCGAGCGCGGCAACCGAGAGCACGACAACGAGAAGCGCCCATCGGCGGATACGCCTCGACGTCCTGGAGCTACCGCGCGTTTGCTCGTCGGCACCCGTTTCCTTACGCTCCTCGAGGCGGTCCGACACGCGTCTCATTCCTTTCGTCACGATAGAAGGGCGCGGCCACGCCCACCCCCAGAGTCTAGGGCACGAGGCCGAGGCTGCCCCAGCCTCGTCCCCCTTCCGATCAGGGACGCTCGATGCCGATAGGATGAGGACATGACGATTACGGCGGCGGCAGACGGTTCTTCCCTCGGCAA
>CAUTGT010000228.1:0-3224 GCA_963537735.1 uncultured Actinomycetaceae bacterium
GGTGTTACACCCGATCGGGAAGATTCAACCCCTTCTGATCGGGTGGAATCTTCCCGATCTGGTTGAATCTTTGCGCGCTGGGAGTGGGTATGGGTTTCGACGGAGGTTACTTGCGTGCTGTCAGGTGTTGTCGCGACAGATTCGCGTGCGGAATCGGTGGATGTAGGGACGGCTGCGGGTCGTAGCTGGTGGGCCGCCGGAGGTTTGCCGCGTTCGGGCTTGTTCCTAAGTGGTGTTACACCGTTTAGGGAGCATTGCACTAGCTGGGAGACGGTGTAATGCTCCCTAACTGGTGTAATGCTCCCTAATTAGTGCAATGCCTCCCGGCGGCGAATACTGCGGGAGCCGCATCGACATGTGCGGCGCGTGGGAGCTAGGTGTGTCCCCAAAATTTCGCATGTAATTCCCCTACACGTGCTTCAACTTTTGAAATCAGAACGTTGGAATTCTGCGGTTTTTAGGGTGGGCTATCGAGCGGCCCTCAGGGAATTGCATGCGAAATTGGTGAGGATCGACGTGTTAACTCCACTGTGCGTGCGGAGACGCCGGGCCTGTGCTGCGTGCCTGGCCGCGAGCCTCGTCGGGCCTACGCCGCGTGCCTCGTCGTGCCTCGTCGCGCCTCCGCTGCGTGCCCGGTCTGGCGCGCCTACTGGGCCGCCTGCTCGGCCTCTCGGGCCGCCGCCTCTCGGGCTGCCTTCTTGGCGCGGGTGTGCGCCTCGACCTCTTCGGGGGTGAGGGGGCCCTGCGTCGAACCTTCGCTGCCGTCGGTGCGCTCCCACGAAATGGCGAGGCTGTCGCGCGCGCCGAAGCGCGCCAGGTGGATGCCGACGATGAATTCGAGGCGATCGGCGCGCTCGGGCTCTGTGCGCAGCTCGAGCCGCAGATCAGACGCCGACGCGACAACGTCGAAACGCCCCAGGACCGGACCCTCGCGGTCGAACAACAGGTATCCGCTGCCCGCCTCCTCGTCCCATGAGCCCGTGATCTTGTGTGCCATGTGGCTGACGAGCTGCTTGCCGTAGCGCGCGGCCCGCTCGGTGGGAACGATGGCCACGGAGATCAGGGGGTACGAGGCCTCGGCCGTTGAGGGGGTGGCGGTCTCGCCCGTCGAAGGCGTCGAATTCTGTGTCATAAGGCAAACCTAACTTGAATGCGCTGCCTCTGCCATGCGTAGCTCTGGATTCGGTCATGAGCGCACCCGTGCGGTAGCGTTGGATAGTCAAGCGCGTCGCGAGAGCGCGCAAAGGCCGCGCAAAAGCGCCCCGGGAGGGGAGCTGGCGGAAGGAACAACGATGACAAGTGAGAACGTCGAACACGGTGAGCCCCATCAGGGTGGCGAAAAGCTCCAGCGAACGCTGAAAAACCGCCACATTCAGCTGATCGCCATCGGTGGCGCGATCGGTACGGGCCTGTTCATGGGATCGGGTAAGACGATCTCCGTCGCGGGCCCCTCGATCCTGCTGGTCTACATGATTATCGGCGCGGTCCTCTTCCTGTTCATGCGCACCCTCGGCGAGCTGCTGCTCTCCGACCACAAGTACGCGACCTTCGCGGACATCGCTCGCGACCTCATCGGCCCGTGGGCCGGGTTCGTGACGGGCTGGACCTACTGGGCGTGCTGGGTTGTCACGGGCGTTGCCGACATGATCGCGATCACCGGCTACACGCACTTCTGGTGGCCCGACCTGCCCGCGTGGATCCCCATCGGCGCGATGACTCTGCTGCTCTTTGCCCTCAACGCGATGACGGTGAAGGCCTTTGGGGAGACGGAGTTCTGGTTCGCCCTCGTCAAGATCGTCGCGATCGTCGCCCTGGTCATCGTCGGTTTCGGCATGGTTGCCATGGGCACGGTTGACGAGGAGGGCACCGTGGCCGCGGTCTCGAACCTGTGGAGCCACGGCGGCTTCTTCCCGACCGGATTCACCGGCTTCCTCGGCGGCTTCCAGATCGCGCTCTTCGCGTTCATCGGCATCGAGATGGTCGGCACGACCGTCGCCGAGACCGACGACCCGGACAACACCCTGCCCAAGGCCGTCAACTCCATCCCCGTGCGCATCATGCTCTTCTACGTGGCGGCGCTCGCGGCCATCATGATGGTGACCCCCTGGGATCAGGTGAGCCCGGAGAAGTCGCCCTTCGTCACGATGTTCTCGCTGACCGGCCTGGGTGCTGCGGCGACGATCGTCAACCTGGTGGTCCTCTCCTCGGCCGCCTCGAGCGCGAACTCGGGCATCTACTCCACGTCGCGCATGCTCTACGGCCTGGCCCGCCAGGAGCAGGCACCCGGTGTCTTCGCTCGCCTCTCCAAGCACCACGTGCCCCTCAACGCCCTGTTCCTGTCCTGCGTGTGCCTGCTGTCGGGCATCGTCATCATGGGGATGGGCGGCTCGATCTCCGAGGCCTTCACGCTGGTGACCTCCGTGTCGGCCACCCTGTTCATGGGCGTGTGGGTCGTCATCGTCGTGTCCTACCTGGTCTACCTGCGCAAGCGCCCCCAGCTGCACACGGCCTCCAACTTCAAGGCCCCCGGCGGCGCGATCAGCGCCTGGGTGGTGCTTGCGTTCATGGGCTGCATGGGCGTCATCCTGGCGATGTGGGATGACACCCGCCCCGGCCTCGTCTATTCCCTGATTTGGATCGCGTTCATCGTGGGCGCGGCCTTCGCGAACCGCCATTTCCTGCTGCGCCGCGCGTCGCGCGGAGTCCTCGGCGACGGGGGCACGGGCGAGGGGCCGCACACCGGCCCCCACCTGCACGAGTAGCGGAACCCATAGTTAGTGACTATGCTCACCAGCGTGCCACGGGAGCTCAAACCGAGCTGAGAGGGGACCACCCCCGACCGTAGAACCTGATCCGGATCATACCGGCGTAGGAAGGCTCTTCCCTCGTGGCCGCCGTGCAACACGAAGGGAGTATTTTCGCATGGCATCCACTGCTCCGTCCCTCCGCTGGAGGGTCATTGACATCGTCACCGCCGCCGTCCTGGGCGTCGCTTGCGGCCTCATTTTTGTCGTCTGGAACCAGGTGGGCGGTGCTAGCTACGAGTTCCTCAAGACCATTGGCCCCGGTGTGGGTGGCCTGGTGACGGGCGTCTGGCTGCTGGGCGGCACGCTCGGCGGCTACGTCATCCGCAAGCCCGGCGCCGCGTTCTTCGTCGAGCTGATGGCCGCGACCGTCTCCATGGCCCTGGGCTCCCAGTGGGCCGTCGAGACCATCTACTCGGG
>CAUTGT010000229.1:0-3205 GCA_963537735.1 uncultured Actinomycetaceae bacterium
GACAGGGAGGACAGCGAGGACTGGGAGGAGGAGATCGCGTCGGACACCGAGGAGACCGCCGCCGACGCAGCTGATGTCAGCCCACTCGCCCCGGCCTGGGCGCTCGAGACCGCACCCTGCGCGGAGCCTTTCGCGTTCCCCAGCCCGTCCACGAGCGTGGCCGTCGAGTCGATGAGCGTCACCGAGGAGCCCACGAGCGACGCGTAGGCATCCGCGCTGTCCGCCGCCGTGCGCAGGCGCGAGGCGACGGTCTGCACGCGGTTATCGAGCGCCGTCACCGTATTGACGGCCGTCGGCGACGACAGCGCGCCCCCGACCGACGTCGCCGTATCGAGAGCGACCTCGGAGAGGGTCTGAACGAAGATCTGATTCACCTGGGCGCTCACGGCCTCGGCGCCCTGGCCGGCGATCTTCGGCGAAATACCATTCTTCTTCTCGTTGACGTAGTAGGTCATCGGTGCGGAGGACGCTCCCCCGTCGAAGAAGGTGAGCATCTCGCGCGAAAAGTCCGACGGGATGACGATGGCCGCGTAGTAATCGCCCGAGCGCGTCCCCTCGATGGCCGCATCCTCGGAGGCGATCACCCAGTCGAAGCTCTCGTTCTTGCGCAGCGCGGACACCACGGAATCGCCGATGTTGATGTGCAGCGGCACCAGGTCCGACTTGTAGCCCGCGTCCGTGTTCGCGATCGCGATGCGCAGGCTCTTCGTGTTGCCGAACGGGTCCCACGAGGCCGCCACATTAAACCACGTGAACAGCGACGGGATAACAACCAGGCCGAAGACGACGACGCTGGCGATCAGGGAACGATGCACACGACGCAGGTCGGCGCGGTAGATGGCCCAGATGGTCTTCACTGCTGCTCTCCCTTCGCCGCCTCCGGCGCATCGCCTTCAGGGTCCTCATCGACGAGGCCGGGGTCGGCCTCGTCCGTATCCTCTCCCCCGCGCTCACCGAGGGAGGAGGCCAGCGCCGACGAGATCGACGCGCCCACGGCGGCCGCCCCCAGCGCAATGCGCGAGCGCGCACCCTGCACGCGGCGGGTGAGCAGCGAGCGCACGTCCCCCTCATCCATAGCGCCGAGGAGCTGCTGACGCGCCAAGGCCTCGCGCAGGTACTGCAGGCCAATCAGGAAGGTGATGACGAGGAGGACCCACACGATCCACGCGCCCAGCACGATCGGCACCTCCGTGACGTTCGCGACCGACAGGACGGCGAGCGCCACGGGCACGACGACGCCGAGGACGATCGCCACGCGGCGGATCCTCGGGTAGCGGCGCTCGAATCGCGCGGCCCGGCCACTCACCGAGCGCTGGAAGCCCTCGTGGTCCGCCAGGGCCGCCACGATCTGGGTGAGGCGGTAGCGGTTCGAGGGAACGCGCGTCGCCTCGGCCAGGAAGAGACCGGAGGAGGCCAGGTCGCGGGTGATCATCGCGTTCAGGTTCACCAAGAACGGCCGCAGCGCCAGGCCAATCGCGAAGGCGGCCAACGCCTCGGCACCAAGAACCGCCAGGCAGGAAAGGTAGGTGTGCCCGTAGAATCCCCCGACGATTTCACGCAGCGCATTAATGCCGTAGGTGAAGGGGAACAGCGGATGCAGGAACCGGAAGAAGGAGGGCAGCATCTCGACCGGATAGAGGCCGGCCGAGCCGGGAATCTGCACGACCATGATGATGACGCACAGGCCCTTGCCGATGTGCTGGAAGCACGTCGAAAGCATGTAGACGATCGACACGAACACCAGCGAAATAGCGATCGACGTACCCACGAAACCCAGTCGGGACACCGTCTGCACGCCGATGACGAGGTCGCCGATCGACACGACGAGCGCCTGGATGATCCCGAAGAAGGCGAGCAGCATCCACCGGCCCATGTACTTAGCGGCCGACGAGGTCGGGCCGATGCCCTCTTCATCCACGTCGAGCTTGAGGAGGAGGACGAGCGAAAACGCGCCGATCCACAGGGCCAGGTTCGTAAACAGCGGAGCCATCGCCGAGCCGTAGGCCGCCACGGGGTACACGGCCTTCGTCTCGATCTGCGTCGGCGAGGCCATGAAAGAGGCAATCGATTCGGCGTTGACCCCCAGGGAGTCCGCGAGGTCACGCAGCGTATTCGAGGAGGACAGCGACGAAATGTCCGTCGCCACCGAGTCGAGGTCGGTCTTAATGGCAGCAACGTTCGTGGCGCTCGTCTGGGTTGCCGTCTTTGCCCCGTCCAGGAGGGAATCGAGCTGGTCGAGCAGGCCCGACACCTGGTTGCGCTGACTGCGCAGCGTGTCCAGAGAGCCACGCATCGATGAGGAGGCGCTCGAGAAGTCGTCGAGCGCCGAGGAGATCGCGGGCAGCTGGGAGGACACTCCGCTGCGCGCATTCGTGACCGCGGCCGACACGGCCGCGGACGCGTCAGAGGCTTTCGTCAGCGCGCCCGAAATCGACGTGGACGTGGCGGATAGGTCGGAGTTAAGTGTCGTCAGGGAGCCCAGGGCCGTCGACAGCGCGGCGTTCTGGTTCGTCAGGTCGGTCAGTGCCGTGCCCGCCGCGGGTAGATTCCCGATCCCGAGAGCATTCAGCTCCGCGAGGACGTCCCCCACCGAGTCGTTGATCGACGTTCCCTCGGTGAGCAGACCACCCACGCGCCCGGACGCACCCTGCACGGCGCCGTCAAGGGTTCCCGCATTCGCGGACACGCCCGCCAAGGCGCTCGCCGCATTCGACGACAGGCCGTCAAGGGCCCCACCCATCTGGCTTGAGAATGACGCCAGCGAGGTGCGCGAGTCGCTCACCAGCTGGTCCGCCTGGTCCAGGGACGTCGACAGCTCCGAGGCGGCCGCATCCAGATCGCTCAGGGTCGTGCGCGCCGAGGCAACCGATGCCTTCGCCGCGTCGATCTTGTCCCCCATGCCGTCCAGGGTCTGCGAGGCGCTCCCCAGCTTGGCCGAGGCTTCGGACACCGACGCAGACACGTCCGAACGCTTCTGGTCAGCGTCGTTCGCGATACTGACCCCAGCCTCGGACGCCTTCTCTGAGAGCACCTTGG
Source organism: uncultured Actinomycetaceae bacterium (assembly GCA_963537735.1). Lineage (GTDB taxonomy): Bacteria > Actinomycetota > Actinomycetes > Actinomycetales > Actinomycetaceae > Pauljensenia. The sequence goes on from CAUTGT010000229.1 coordinate 3,037, forward strand.
CCACCGTCGAGACGAACGCAGAGTTGATCTGGCGGTCGAGAGCCGTCGCGCCAGCGCCCGTGATCTTGGGGGCCACCGCGTTGTTCTTCTCGTTGACGTAATACTGGATATTCGGCTTGACGTACGTGCCATCAACGATGCCCGTCAGGTCGCGCGAAAACGACGCCGG
>CAUTGT010000230.1:0-3203 GCA_963537735.1 uncultured Actinomycetaceae bacterium
CAGGAGGCTGTTATGGCTGACCGCGCACTGCGTGGCATGCAGATCGGTGCGAAGTCCCTCGAGTCTGAGGACGGTGTCGTTTTCGCCGATCGTTTCGTCGTCCGTTACGCGTGCCCCAATGGTCACGAGTTCGAGGTGACGCTGTCGAGCGAAGCCACCGCGCCTGCGACGTGGGAATGTAAGTGCGGCCAGGCGGCTGAGCTCATCGGCGAAACCGTCGAGGATGAGGACAACAAGCCCGTCAAGCCGCAGCGTACCCACTGGGACATGCTGCTCGAGCGTCGCTCGGTCGAGGAGCTCGAGGTCGTTCTTACCGAGCAGCTGACCGCGTATCGCGAGGGTCGCCTGCGTCCCGAGGGTTCCTACCGCAAGGGCTAACGCTTCGGCAGCATCCGTCGCGCGGCCTGGGCCAGTCGGCTCAGGCCGCCTTTCGTCACCATCACGAGCTCCTCGACGAAAATCGACGAGTCGAGCTTCGATTCGCCGGCCATGCGCTCGTCGAAGGTGATCGGAACCTCGGCGATGGTTGCGCCCAGGGAACGCTCGAGCTCGGTCATTTCGACCTGGAACCCGAATCCTGTCGTCGCTACCCGACCGAGAACCTCGTGGTCGCTCAGGAAAGACGCGCGGTGTAGGCGCAGGCCTGCCGTCGCATCGCGCACGGGCGTCCCCAGACAAAAACGGACATAATAATTGCCTGCCTTGGACAGGGCGACACGCTTCGCCGACCATCCGTTGATCGCGCCGCCGGGCACCCAACGTGAACCGATGACCAGGTCCGGACGATCTGGACCGGCCATGCGAGTCAGCAGCTTCGGCAGATCGACGGGACGATGTGAGCCATCCGCATCCATCTGGAGAATGAATGGATACCCGTGGTCGATGCCCCAGCCCATACCGTCAACGTACGCGGTGGCAAGTCCTGACTTCGCGGGGCGATGAAGGACATGGAGGCGCTCCTCGTCCTCCCGTCGGGTGTCGACCCACTCCCCCGTTCCATCGGGCGACGAATCGTCGACGATGAGCACGTGCGCACCTGGCACGTGCTCCCAGATATCGCCCAGAATCGTCGGCAGGGTCGACATCTCGTTGTACGTTGGAATAACGATCAGGGTATGGTCGCCGGACGGCGACGGGCAGCAGGGTACCGATTCAGTCATGAGTCACATCTTGCCGAATTTAGCGGCTGGACGCACGTCTGGCGCGCGCTGAGGCTCTAATTCCTTGTCCGATAACTGTTCCGGTGGTGAGAATCGCGATGACCAGTGTTGCCGCCATCACGGCGCCGGGGATCCTCTCCCCCGCCGAAGCTGTCCACGTCTCCGAGGAGCGAAGCGGGATGTCGGCAGCGATTGTTGCCGCCTCCTCGGTACCTGTGCTCGCGAGAATCGAGCCGTCGGGACGAATAACGTACGAGTGGCCGGTCGTCGAAGCCTGAACGGCGCTGCGCGAATACTCCATTGCGCGCATACGTAAGAGCTGGCCCTGCTGCGCGGACTCGCCCGACGAACGGAAATGATAGTTGTTTGAAGGAACGACGATCGCCTGACCGCCGCGAGCAACGCCCTCGCCGATCACGAGGGGGTATGCCGCCTCGAAACAAATACCGACAGCCAGGGGAACATTGCGCCCGTCGCGCGCCTGGACCGTCATGAGGGGAGGCTCCTCCCCCGCTTCCATGTCCTTACTGGCCTGAGCAACCTCTGTCGCGAACGAAGCAATGACATCCCGGAAAGGAATAAACTCGCCAAAGGGAACGGGAACGTGCTTGGAGTAGCGGGCGGCTTCGTCCATGCCTGTGCCGGGCTCCCACACCGCCAGCCAGTTCTTCACGCGGTCGCGCTCGTTCAGGTTCGTGTAGCCGATGAGGATCGGAGCATCGAGCGCCGTAGCGGCACGATCGACGGCCTGACCGATCGCAGGGAATGTGAGCGGATCGCGATCGACGGAACCCTCGCCCCAGAACGCGATGTCAATTGGATGATCGGTGACCTGCGGAGAACGAGCGAGCTCGAGGGACGCACGCATGTTGTTATCGGTCACCTCCCCCTCGCGGCTGTACGCCTCGGCCCCGGGCAGCGCGATATCGCCTTGGACGACGCCGACGCGCAACATGCCGTTCTCCGCCTGATTCGGCAGGGAAATGGCGAGAGGGGCGACGTACACGGCCGCGACGATGACGGCCAGTGCCGGGCGCGAAAACCAATGCTCGCGCACAACAGCGGCGTCGCGAGCCGCGAAAGCGCGGCGTACAAGAACCGAAAGGAAAATGACGACCGCGGTGATGAGCGCGGTTCCTCCGTAGGGCGCGAGATGACCGAGCGGCGAATCCACCTGAGGCAAGGCAACGGACCCCCACGGGAAGCCCGACCATGGCCAGCGTGAGCGAGCAGCGTCGACGCCTGCCCAGGTCAGCGCGAACAAGAAAGCCTGGACGAGCGGACCGCGCGCCCACCGCCACAGCTGGGTCCAACGCGCAAAGACGACCCAGCCCATGAAGAAGAATGTCTGCACGAGCGCGAGAACGAACCACGGGGGCGTCGTGCCAACGGCCAGCGGAATCCAATCGATGAGAGGAACCCAGAAACTCATGCCGAACACGAAGGTCACTGTTAGCGCGCGCGGCGCCCTGGCCTCGTCAATGCGCGACACAAACAGGGCGAGTGCGGGCACCGATAGCCACCACCAGCCCACGGGTGGAAACGACGCGTACAACGCGAGGCCGGCAATCGCGGCGATGATCGAATCGCCGCACACGTGTGCAAACGATGCGCGCTGGAAGATGTGCTGGCGCTCCACTAGCCCTCCGGGTGTCTCAAATCGTTGACCACGCAACGATACCGCGACCGATGCGGTCCTTCGCGGCTTCGGCTTTGCGCGTCAGCTCGCCGCTAGACGACGCCGATGCAATCTGACCGAGGCAGTCCATCACCTGACGCATCCAGCGGACGAAGTCTCCGGCCTGGATCGGCGTGGCATCGATCGCCGTGGCCAGCGTCGAGCCGTGCGCCCACGCAAGGGTGGCAGCCATCAAGCCGGCGTCAAGGCTCGGGGTCAGGTCGCAGCCACAGGCCTTTTCGACGCGGTGCACGCGCTCCAAGGTGGCAAGGCTCTCGTGCCATGCTTCCTGCAGTCGAATTCCCACACCCGCAGGAGCCAGCGGCTGAGCATCGTCGTCGGAGCGAGAATCGTAGACGAGCGCA
>CAUTGT010000231.1:0-3190 GCA_963537735.1 uncultured Actinomycetaceae bacterium
ACACCAGCTCGGAGGGGGTGTAATGCTCTCTAACTGGTGTGATGCTCCCTAAATGGTGCAACGCCTCTCGTATGGCTTTCATGAAACAGATGTGGAGTGTGCGAGCGGAGAGCAACTGCCCGCAGTCGTGCTTGTTGTGGGTGGCGGTGCACCCGATCCGTAGGCATTGCACCCCTTCTGATCGGGTGTATCGCGACGTAACGGGTGCACGGTTGCCCGGTTTGGTTCGGTCGATGGCTTGTTGGTAGGGCTAGGGGCCTGACCTTGCCGCGCGTGGGCTTGTTGCTAAGTGGTGTTACACCACTTAGCGGGGTATTACACCAGCTTGGAGGTGGTGTAATGCTCCCTAACTGGTGTAATGCTCCTTAACTGGTGCAGGGCTGTCTGCTGGGGCTTGGTTGGATGCTTGTTGGAGCTGTTATGGAGCAGCATTTTCCGCGACGGGGCTTGTTGGCCGGTGGCATTGCACTAGTTAGCGCAGCGTTGCACTAGATAGCAGGCAGTGCAATGCCCTCCTATCTAGTGCATTGCTGTCGTATCTAGTGCAGTGCTGCGCAGCCTGGGCCTGTTGGGTGCCGGCGTGGGCGGCGCCAGCGAGAATAACCACTTGCAAGCTTGTTACCGATGAGGTGTTACACCCGATCAGGTTGAAGCCTGTGCCCCCAATGTGCCAACAGAGCAGTTCGGTCAGTTGGTGGGCTACATGTGTGCGGCTATCAGTGACACCGGTGCCAGCAAAACGCTGCAATCATGCTCGTCGCTTCGCCACACACAGAGGAGGGGCCCAAGCCTCGCGGCTCGGACCCCTTCTCATGTCGTATCAGTGCGACTTGCTATCGCCTCACTCGCCGCCCTTGCGGCGGCGGATGCGCTTGCGGGCGCGGGGCGCGCGCTCAGCACCAGCCGAAGCGGAACCAGCCGAACCGGAATCGGAGTGCTGCGAGTGCTCGCCGCGGCCACGGCCACGCGTTCCGCGGTCGGAGCGGCCGCCCTTGCCGGCGTTCAGCGTGCGATCGCCGTCCTGGGAGCCGCGACGCGACCCGCGCGAACGCGACGCGTCGGAGGAAGCAGCCGAACCACCACGCGACGAACGACCGCGGCCACCACGCGAGCCACCACGCGAGCCACCGGAACCCGAACGCGAGCCGCCACGGCCTCGTCCCTCGGAGCGGGGAGCGGAGCCACCCAGGTCCTCGAGGACCTCGGCGTCCAGGCCCGCGCGCGTGCGCTTGGTGCGCGGCAGGCGGCCGGTCGTGCCCTCCGGGATGTCCAGGTCGGTGAACAGGTGGGGGGAGGTGTGGTAGGTCTCGAGCGGATCCGGAACGCCCAGGCCCAGGGCCTTGGAGATCAGCGACCAGCGCGGCGTATCGTCCCAGTCGACGAAGGTGACGGCCGTGCCCGAGTTGCCCGCGCGGCCCGTGCGGCCGATGCGGTGGATGTAGATCTTCTCGTCTTCGGGGCACTGGTAGTTGATGACGTGCGTGACGTCGTCGACGTCGATGCCTCGCGCGGCGACGTCGGTGGCGACCAGGACGTCGACCTTGCCGTTACGGAAGGCGCGCAGAGCCTGCTCGCGGGCGCCCTGGCCCAGATCGCCGTGCAGCGAGCCGACCGCAAAACCGCGGGCGGTCAGGTCCTCGCCCAGGCGGGCGGCGGTGCGCTTGGTGCGGCAGAAGATGACGGTGCGGCCGCGACCCTCCGCCTGGAGGATGCGGGCGACGACCTCGACCTTGTTCATGGCGTGAACGCGGTAGATGACCTGCTTGACCGTGTTGACGGTCTGGTTCTGGTCGTCGGGATCCTGCGCGCGGATGTGGGTCGGCTGGACCATGAAGCGGCGGGCGAGGGCCACGACGGGGCCGGGCATGGTCGCGGAGAACAGCATGGTGTGGCGGTTCTCGGGGACGCGGCTGAGCAGCGTCTCGACGTCGGGCAGGAAGCCCAGGTCGAGCATCTCGTCGGCCTCGTCGAGGACGACGGTTTCGACGCCGGACAGGTGCAGGTGGCCCTTGCGCAGCAGGTCGATGAGGCGGCCGGGCGTGCCCACGACGATGTCGGCGCCACGCTCGAGAGCCTCGATCTGGGGCTCGAAGGCAACGCCGCCGTAGATCTCGACGATGCGGGTCGACAGATACTTGGCGGCCTCGCGCAGGTCCTGGGCGACCTGCTTGGTGAGCTCGCGGGTCGGCAGGATGATGAGCGCCTGCGGCTTGTTCGGGTTGAGCAGGTCCTCGTAGCCCTCTTCGTCGGGCGCGATGACGTCCTCGAGGACGGGGATGCCGAAGCCGAGGGTCTTGCCTGTGCCGGTCTTGGCCTGGCCGATGATGTCGTGGCGGTCCAGCGCGGGGCCAAGCGTCAGGGCCTGGATCGGGAAGGGGTGCGTGATGCCCTTGTCTTCGAGGGCGTCGACGATCGGGTCGGTGACGCCGAAGTCCGCGAAAGACTTCTTGTCGAGGTCCTCGCCCTTGCCGGTGATGTCCGGGGTGGCATCTTCGACCTCGGGGGCTGCGGGCTTGATGTTGCCGAGGCGGACGACGCCTGCGGAGTATTCGACGGACGAGGCCGGGGTGGCCTTCTCGGTGGCGTCAACGTCGGTGGTGGGCACAGTTGCCTCAGTGCTCGTGTTGGTCACGATCTACCTTGTCTCCCGGGCTTTTCCGGGGTTGGGGTCGGTGCCGATCGCGCATTATCTGGCGCGGGGAAACTCGTCCGCGCGTAGGTGTTATGTCTTAAGAATGCGACCGGTCTTCCGGTGGTCACCTTTCAGTGTAATGGTGTGTGAGGAGTTCGCGGGGGAGGGGCTGGTCACAGAGACGGGCACTCATCGGGAAGAACAGGATCCCAAGCGGCGGGCCGTGGAGCTTGTCAGGCACTATGCTGGAGTTATGGCACACGAGTTTGATTCCGTCCCCGCCGACGACGCCGAAGTCCTCGGTATTCTCGCCTATTCGTCGCTCGCGTTCATGACGCGCCTGGCGAAGGATGGCGAGCAGGCCCCCACGTTTGAGGCCCACGTGGAGCACGCGCGCATGGCCGCGCGCTGCTTCAAGCTCTACCAGCAGCTCGAGGTGTGGAGTGAGCACCGCGGTTTTGACCTGCTGGCGGCTGGTGATGCGTTCTCGGGCGCGTACGACGACCTGGATGCGCGCACGCGTCCCACCACGTTCGCGGAGCGGGCCGTCAAGACGTT
>CAUTGT010000232.1:0-3179 GCA_963537735.1 uncultured Actinomycetaceae bacterium
CTCGGGCGCGCCGTCGAAATTCTGCTTGCGGTTGACTGATGCCCGTGTCGGTGGAGGAGCACACACCCACGATTCCTGTTGTCCTGCTTGGTTCGACGGGCTCGATTGGCACCCAAGCGCGTGAGGTGATTGAGTCGCACCGCGGGCGTTTCGACGTCCTTGGCCTGAGCGCCGGCGGTGCGTCGATTACTGAACTTGCCGCGCAGATCGTCGCCCTGCATCCCGCGTATGTGGGTGTGGCTCGCGACGTTCGCGAGGAATTGTCGGCTGCTGTGGAGTCGATGGGCGGCACCTGCCCGGAGGTGTTCGTCGGAGAGAACGCGTCCGTCGAGGTTGTGTGCGCGTGCGTTGAGCGTGCGGCGCAGCTGTATCCGTCGGCGATGCCGGTGGTACTCAATGGCATCACGGGCGGCGTGGGGCTGTCGTCGACGCTTGCGGCGTTGAAGTGCGGAGCACGCCTGGCGCTAGCCAATAAGGAGTCGCTGGTCGTCGGCGGTGCGCTGGTCAAGAACGCGATGCGTTTCCCCGGCCAGATTGTTCCGGTGGATTCCGAGCACTCTGCGATCGCGCAGGCGTTGGCCTCGGGCGTGCATGAACGCGGTCTGACTTCGCCGGTTGTCTCCGGCCGGTCCGAGGTTGCTGACCTCGTTCTCACTGCGTCGGGAGGCCCGTTCCGCGGTCGGAAGCGCGAAGAGCTGCGCGGCGTGCGCGCCGAGCAGGCGTTGGCGCATCCGACGTGGCAGATGGGGCCCGTCGTGACGATCAACTCTTCGACCCTGATCAATAAGGGTTTGGAACTGATCGAGGCTCACCTGCTGTTCGATGTGGCGCCCGAGCATATCGTCGCGACCGTTCACCCGCAGTCCATCGTGCATTCGATGGTGACGTGGTGTGACGGTGCGACGACGCTTCAGGCGTCGCCGCCGGACATGCGCTTGCCGATTGCGCTGGGTCTGACGTGGCCCGAGCGTCTCGCGGGCGTTGAGAAGCCCTTGACGTGGGCCTCCGCGTCTGAGTGGACCTTTGAGCCGGTGGATAACGAGACGTTCCCTGCCGTGAACCTCGCCCGTTTCGCGGTCGCGGCCTCGGCGACGCACCCCGCGGTCCTCAACGCGGCGAACGAGGTGCTGGTCGATGCGTTTATCGCGGGGGAGGTGCCGTGGCTTGCGATTGTGGACACGGTCTCGAGCGTCGTGCACGAGCATGAGGGCGTCGCTGACCCCTCGTTGGAAGACATTGTGGCCGCACAGCGCTGGGCTGATCAGCGTGCGCGCGAACTCGTTCGCGGCGGCCAGTGGAAGGATATGTGAGCGTGGGCTCAATCGTCGGTATTGTCGTTGTCGTTATCGGAATCTTGGCGTCGGTCGCCCTTCATGAGGTGGGGCATATGCTCCCCGCGAAGAAGTTCGGGGTGCTGGTCCCCGATTACGCGGTGGGTTTTGGGCCTGCGCTCTGGAAGAAGAAGATCGGCGACACGACGTACGCGCTGCGAGCGATTTTGCTCGGCGGTTACGTGAAGATCGTCGGCATGTATGCGCCGGCGCGCCCGGGTACGCGAACCCTGGGGCGCGGTGGGAAGCCGACGCTCGCGCAGGAGGCTCGTGAGGCCTCGGCCGAGGAGATTCCCGAGGGCCAGGAGGCCCGCGCGTTCTATCGCCTGAGCGCCCCCAAGAAGATTGCGGTCATGCTCGGTGGCCCGCTCATGAATCTGCTGATCTGCATTGTGCTGTCGGCGGTGACGATGATCGGCATCGGCGCTCCCACGGCCTCGCGCACGATTGCGGACGTCCCGGCTACCATCACGAGTGCTGCCGGTGAGGTCGCCTCTCCCGCGTACGAGGCCGGGGTGCGTCCCGGGGACACGATCGTTGGGTGGAATGGGCAGCCTGTGGCCACTTTTGCCGACCTGCAGCGCGCTGTGGGAGCCACCCAGGAGGGGGAGTCCGCCGTGCTGACGGTGGAGCGCGACGGCACCACTGTGGACCTGACGGTGTCTCCGGTGACGGGCTCTCAGGGGGTGCGCGTTGTCGGCGTGACCGCTGGGTACGAGTACGTGTCTGCGTCGCCTGCCGATGTGGCTGCGGCGAACTGGCAGATGTTCACGGGGACGACGGCGGTTGTGACCCGGCTGCCCCAGGCGGTGTGGCAGGTCGGTCGCTCCGTGTTTACCGACGAAAAGCGTGACTCCTCGGGCGTCGTGTCCGTTGTGGGCGTGGGGCGCCTGGCCGGTGAGGTGACGGGTGACTCGCAGGCGCTGGGATTGCGCGACACGCGTCAGGTTGTCGCCGTACTGCTCAGCCTCCTGGCTTCGCTCAACATGGCCCTTTTCGTCTTTAACCTGATCCCGTTGCCGCCCCTGGACGGTGGACACATTGTCGGGGCGATCTACGAGGGTGTGCGCCGATTGGTCGCACGCGTGCGCGGTGCGGAGGATCCGGGCCCGGCGGACACGGCTCGCCTCGTTCCCGTTACCTGGGCTGTTGGCGGCCTACTCGTCGCAATGAGTGTCGTTTTGATCGTCGCCGACATCGTGAAGCCGGTGTCGCTCGGCTGAGCGCCGACACGCCACACACATCTGCACCTAAAAGCGACTCTGACCACGCGTTCGTGGTCCGTGTGGGAAGGAAGGCCACTGTGCGCGATAATGACACGGTGAGTGAAATCAATCTTGGTATGCCCGAAGTCGCGGCGTCGCCGTTCCCGCGCAAGCAGACGCGTCGCATCATGGTGGGCGACGTTCCGGTGGGCGGCGGTGCTCGAGTCTCCGTCCAGTCCATGACGACGACGAAGACGCACGACATCGGCGCGACGCTCCAGCAGATCGCCGAGCTGACGGCCGCCGGCTGCGACATCGTTCGCGTCGCCTGCCCGACGGATAAGGACGCGGACGCGCTGCCGATCATCGCCAAGCAGTCGCGCATCCCGGTGATCGCCGACATCCACTTCAAGCCGAAGTACGTGTTCCAGGCGATCGAGGCCGGCTGTGGCGCGGTTCGCGTGAACCCGGGCAACATCCGTAAGTTCGATGACCAGGTGAAGGACATCTGCAAGGCGGCCTCCGACCACGGCGTTTCTCTGCGCATCGGTGTGAACGCCGGATCGCTCGATCCTCGACTGCTCAAGAAGTACGGCCGCGCCACGCCCGAGGCCCTCGTCGAGTCCGCGATCTGGGAAGCCTC
>CAUTGT010000233.1:0-3161 GCA_963537735.1 uncultured Actinomycetaceae bacterium
GGGGCGCGATCCTGAAACAATGGGGGCATGTCGAATGACCCGCGTGAAAACCTGCATGGCTCGGACAGCCAGGAGCTGGCCGACGTGACGGCCGACGCCGCGCGCACCGGCGCCGAGCGAGCCGCCTCGACCCCCGCCCACACCTCCGACGAGGCGCCCGCCCAGCGCAGCGCCCTCTCGTCGTTCGAGGAGATCCTCAGCGGCACCACCCACGAGGCCGACGCCCCCACCGCCGACGAAACGACGGAAACGCTCGCCGACGACGGCGCGCAGGACCTGCAGGAGACCCTCGTGTCCTCCACCCCCCTCGTCACCGACACGGCCGAGGCCTCCCCCGCCGCGCTCGCCACCGACGCGGCGGCAGCAGCGCAGACCACAGCGGAGACCACCAGCGACATCGCGCCCGAGACCGCGACCCCGCAGGCCGCGCCCGAGCAGCCTGCCCAGGAGCTCACGCCCGCCAACAACGCCAACAACGCCGTCGCCGCCCCCGTGCACCTGCCGCCCGCCGAGCCTCGCCCCTGGTACCGCTCGCGCCGCTCATTCTCCGCGAAGGGCCGCGGCGGCCGCGTTCAGGTCGCCGGCCTGGGCATCACCTACACGGACCACGCGACCGGCGCGGTCCTCCTCGCCGACATCGACCTGGGCTTCCGAGCCCGCTCGCTGAGCGCGATCCTGGACCCGACGGGCCGCCGCGCCCGCGCCCTCTTCCTGATCCTCGCGGGCCTCGAGGAGCCGCAGGTCGGCCGCATCGTGGCCGCACCCTCGCGCTCGCTGTCCGCGCGCCTCGCGGGCCGCATCGGCTCGGTCGCGCTAATCCGCGAGGATTCCCCGCTCGATGAGTCCCTGACGATCCGCCAGAACATCCTCGCCCCGCTGTCCGCGACGGGCTCCGTCGCCGACTGGGACAACCTCGTGGGCGCCCTGCAGATCACGGGCCTCGCCCAGCGCGTCGACGTGCGCCCCTCCGAGCTCTCCGAATGGGAGCGCTTCAAGGCCCTCATCGCCCGCGCGATCGTGTCCGGCGCCGAGGTCTTCCTCATCGAAGACCCGGTGTCTCTGCCCGCCGCCGCGCGCGAGGAGCTCGGCCCGCTCCTGCGTTCCCTCGCGGACGCGGGCTGCGCGGTCGTCATCGCGACCCCGAACGCCGAGGTCGCGGCCGCCTCCGACCGCGCGATCCTCCTAACGAACGGCCGGGTCACGCTCGACGCCCCGAGCCCGTCCGCCGCGATCATCGCCGCCTCCCTGGAGGCCAACCCCGAGGACCCCAAGGCCCTCCTCGGCCCGATCCCCTCGGCGCTGCCCGCCTCCTTCGACGAGGTCATCTCCCCCACCGAGGCCACCTCAACCCCCGCGTGGCACCCGCTCGGCACCGCCGACGAGGCCGGGGCACAGACCGCGAACGCGCAGCAGTCCGCCGAACCCGAGGAAACCGACCCCGCCGAGGCCGCCCTCGACGCGGCGACCACCCGCGTGGAGGCGTCCCCCACCGAGGTCCCCCAGGCCTCGCCCGAGCCCCGCACCGAAACCGCGATGCGCGGCATCCCCGTCGTCGAAGCCGAGGACCCGGCCCTGGCCGAGCCCGAGGTCTCCGACCTGGTCGTGCGCGCCCGCAAGATCCTCTCCGACCTGCCCGGCTCGATCGCCCCGCAGGAGTAACGCAACGGTCACTGCGAGCCACCATTCTTCGTGAGACACTAGGCGTATCAGGCGAGGCATCGCCTCGTTCACCCATACGCGCAGGAGCATCCATGACTCAGCCCAATCCCCAGCCCGGGCAGTACCCGCCCGCTGCCCCCGCAGCCGCCGCCGGCGAGGCGCGTCCCAGCATCGGCGCCCTCTTCGCGTCCGTGACGGGGCAGCTCTCCGCGATCATCCGCGGCGAGATCGAGCTCAACAAGGCGAAGCTGCGCGCCTTCGCGTCCAAGAGCGGCAAGGGCATCGGACTCCTCGTGGCCGCCGCGGTCTTCGCCCTCTACCTCCTGGGATGGGTCTTCCACACGATCGAGGTCGCCCTGGAGCTCGTCGTCCCCGCGTGGGCGGCGTCGCTGATCGTCGTCGGCATCCTCCTCCTGATCGTGCTGATTCTGGCGCTCGTGGGCGCCAGCTCTCTCAAGAGCGCGCAGGCCCACCGCCCTGACCCGGCCGCGTCGGTCGCCGCCACCAAGGAAGCCATCGAGAAGGGACTGGGCAAGTGAGCACCAACCTCGACCCGCGTAACGTGACCGTCGGCGAGGCCGCCCCCGCCGAGCCGCGCACGGAAGCCCAGATCACCGCCGACCTCGAGCGTCAGCGCGCCGAGCTGGCCGCCACGATCGACCAGCTGTACGCGCGCGTGCAGCCCGCGGCCCTCGCCCAGGAGGCGAAGGATGAGGCCAGCGCCCGTTTCGCCTCCTTCAAGGAGTCCGCGTCGCTGACCCTGCAGGACGCCGCCGGCGGTAACGCCGAGGCCATCAAGAAGGTCGGCGTCGTCGCCCTGTCCACGGTCGGAGCCATCGGCCTGATCGTGCTGCTGGCGACCCGCTCGTCGCGTCGTTCCCGTCGCGAGGCCCGCCGCGCCGCCCACGAGGCCGCCGCACACACGCTCAAGGCCCTCAAGTCCGACGTGACCGCGGCCCTGTAAGCACAAACTGACGCGAACCGGCGTAACTCCGGCCACACTGGCCGCGGGTTGCGCCAGTTCTGTTTCCCCGATTTCGTGGGCATACGCGCCCATCGCGACGCTCCGCTGAGCGCGCAAAACCCAATCCAAGGTGAGGTCAAGGCCCGTCATTAGCTATGATGGTCCCACGAAACATTTTGAACACCCAGGGAACCGCTTCACGCGGACCCGAACGACGCGGAGGGGGTCGACGCCATGGGGCGCGGCCGTCAAAAGGCTAAGCAGATGAAAGTCGCTCGGAAGCTGAAGTATTTCAGCCCCGACACCGACCTAAACGCACTTCAGCGCGAGCTGGCGGATGAGGACTCGTACCTGGCACACGTGCCGGCGGACGAGCCCGAAGAGGACGATGCGATCGACGACGACCTCTACTCGAAATACGCCGACTTCGCCGAGATGCCCGCGGAAGAGGAAGACATCGATCCGGAGCAGCTCGATGAGTCCTTCTGGACGGGTGGTTCCTCCACTAAGTAACGGCTCAGCCACACGGCGGACCGAG
>CAUTGT010000234.1:0-3131 GCA_963537735.1 uncultured Actinomycetaceae bacterium
CGCCCACAGGTACCAGCACCAGCCGGCGAAGACCTCGTAGGCGAAGAAGTGGCGCTCTTCGGCCTCGCTGGGGGCGTGACCCAGGTAGAACTCCAGGGCGGCGTGAGCGCGCTCGCGGGTCATCTCCGCCGTGCACACGACCATCGTGCCGAAGTCGGCTGCCATGTCCGACATACCCGCATACTCCCAGTCGATGAGGCTGATATTGCCATCGTTATCCACCAGGAAGTTCGGGGGGAAGAAGTCGTTGTGCGAGGGGACGACCTCGAAACCGTCCGCGTCCGCGAAAGCCTTGAGGCGCAGGACCTTGTCGCGCAGCTCAAAGTAGCCGGGGACATCAATCGGGCCAAAGGTCTTCAAGAGACCCTCGTAGCGCAAGCCTTCGGTAACGAAGTCGAAGGAACGGGCGAGCGTGCGCCCCGAGGTGTGCAGCGCGCGATCCATCTCCATCGCGGCCTTGAGCTCATCGTCGCGCGTGACGTCCAGGTTGCGCACGTCGCGCACGAAGCGTGAGAGCTTCCATCCCGCTGCCGGGTCACCCGCGATGAACGTGTCGTCGATACCCAGCTCGGCGGCCACGCGCAGTGCCTTGAACTCCGCGCTGCGGTCCACGATCTTCTCCGTGCCGATGCCCGGGTGACGGTAGACGTACTCGTTGTCACCCACGGCGAAGTGGCACGACAGGTTCGTGATGCCCTGCTTGAGCGGGTAGAAGTCGCGGATCTCGGACTTCGCGCAGCCCAGAGTCTCGACGATGTGGTCGAAGACCTCAGAGTCCACGTTCTCCATGAACAGGGGATCGAAGCTGCGCAGCTCGTCGACGGAGTCGAACTCGTGGATGACGCCGTCCGGGTAGCGGCGGATCACCATGTCGAAGGACTTGATGTGATCCAGGTAGATGGACTCCCAGAGCTTCGACACCGTCTCGGGCAGGTGGTAGACCTGCTCGAGGATCTCGCGGAACTTCGCGGAGAAGATGCGGTCGAAGTAGACGTGGCCGAGCATGACCCACGCGTCCTTGCCGCCCACGGTCGCGCCCGTGATGCGGTCGCCCGGACCCGTCTTGATGCACCACTCGTCGGTGGGGCCCTCGACGTAGTTCGCCGAGTAGTAGGACTTGTACACGTAGGGCTCGAAGGGGTTGGTGGTGAAGTAGTCGTCCGAGGAGCACACGTAGGTGTTGTCCAGGCGGTCCTTCACGAGCCAGAGTGAGCCGTTGTTGTTGCGCGTGGCGTATTCGCGGTTGACGACGATGTCGACGTCGTACTTGTCGGCCAGGTAGAAGAAGTATTCCTTCTTATAGCCCACGACCAGCGTGATGTTCGTGATGCCGGCTTCGTGGAGCTGGCGGATCTGACGCTCGACGAGGATCTCGCCGCGCACCTTGAGCGTTCCCTTGGGGCGCTCGTAGCTGATGGGCGCGAAGCGCGAGGACAGGCCCGCTGCCATGATGACGGCGCCCGTCACGCGGTAGGGCTCGAGGGCCTCGCGGCCCGCGTGGGTGATCGCGCGCTCGTCGATGTAGCCGGCGGCCTCGCACTCGCGGGTGGCGGTGTTGACGCGCCCCAGGCTCATGCCGGTCGCCTCCGACAGCGCCCGCTGCGTGAGGGGAGCACCAGCCTTGGCCAGTGCGTTCAGGATGTTGAATTGTGGCTCGCTGAGCGTGCCGACGTTGGTCGTGGGCATGCGATCACCTTTCGTTCACGGAAGCCATCTGTGTGCTATGTGTTCGAGCATAGCACTCTAGAGCGGATCTGTGAACGGCTTGGGTGTGATGTGGCTATCGACGAGGCTCGGGCGCCGTTTCGGGGGAGCGTTGCCACAGGAAAACGGCCAGGCCGATCGCAATCGCGCCAGTGAGAGCACCAAGGATCCACACGGCCATCGGTCCGATCGGAGCGGTTGGCCACCACCACTCGTTGCCCGCGCTCAGGTTCCGCGTCGCGAGGTCGATGGGGTAGCCGTGCTGCGTGCGTCCGAACGCGTAGCGCTCGATGACGAGGTAGAGGGCGCGGGCGTTGGTGAGCGCCCACAGCGCCGCCACGAGGCCCGTGGCTACGCGACCGGCGATGCTGGTGGGGAGGCGGAACGCCTCGCTGCCCACGTGCCGGCCCTCGTCGTCCGCGCGCGAGGGGGAGGGGGCCAGGAGCATGAGCATGAAGACCGCGAAGAGCGGCAGCATGTAGCGCGGCTGGTAGGTGAGGACGTTGTTGAAGTGTCCGCGCAGGCCAATCACCACGGGAACGCCCGTGATCGCGCCGGCCACCGTGATCGCCGACAGGGCCTTGCGCCAGGAGAGCGAACGCAGCGACCAGCACAGGACGGCGACGACCACGACGGAGGCACCGTAGGAGACGGTGCCCTGGTAGGACACGTCGTTCCACCCCGGCCCGAGCAAGTGCCCGACGAAGCCGCGCAGGTAGTTGGGCAGCGAGGACACGTTGAGCCACGCGATGTGCTTGAGCGAGTATTCCGCCAGCTCGTTACCCGAACCCAGGTGCGAGGCCGCCACGTTCGTGCGGGCCATGACCCAGATGCCCACGACCGAGGCGACGCACGCGAGGACCGCCTCGGGAATGATGCGCCTGCTCAGCGGCACCGCGAAGGCCAGGGCGACCGTGACGACGAAGAGGAAGAAGGCGCTGTCGCCGCGAGACGTGCACGCCAAGAGCGCGCCAGCCAGGGCGCAGGCGATCAGACCAGCCCGGCGTGGCCCCACCGACCGGGTGGCAGCCAGCAGGCCGGCGGCAAACGCAAACGTACCCGTCATTGCCCACGACGACGGGTTCATGCCGGCGACGAAGTAGAAGCCCATCGGCAACCATGCAACCGTCACGGCAACGCTGATCGCGCGCTTCAGCCCCGAATCCGCCAGGGCGATGATCGCACCGATCAGACCGATTGCGAGCAGCGTGTTCACGGTGCGCAGCGCGAGGACCGCGTGGCTCGTCGAGCGCTGAACGAACAGGTGGGCGAACTGGTAGTAGCCCCACGGGTAGTTGCCGTCGTCCCAGCGCAGGGTCGGCGCCAGCTCCTCGTCCGAGGCGTTGAGGGCACACAGAGCGGAATTGTCATGATCGAAGGCGTAGCAGGTGACGTACTCCTTGGCCAGCGACTGCGGCACCATGACG
>CAUTGT010000235.1:0-3121 GCA_963537735.1 uncultured Actinomycetaceae bacterium
GTGTATCCCTGCTGAGCGCCGTAGCCCTGAGGGGCCTGACCCTGGGGCTGCGCCCCGTAGCCCTGTTGGGGCGCCGGCACGCCGGACTCAGGCTGCGGCGTCCAACCCTGGTAGGGGGCAGACGGATCGGGAGAGGTCCAGGGGGAGCTCATTGATGCCTCCGTGTTGATGGTGCTTCTACAGCGTCCATCCTGCCATATGCGCAACTTGCGCGAAACCTGATCTCGGAGAGAAATTGAGGGATGGCTGCGCGAGTCTCCTGCGTTCGTGACGATTTCGTGACACTATCGTGATATGAGTTCGCGCATCCTCGTCGTCGACGACGACGTCGCCCTGGCTGAGATGATCGGCATTGTCCTCCAGAACGAGGGCTTCGACGTCGTCTTCTGTGCCGACGGATCCCAAGCGTTGGCTCAATTCCAGGAGCATCACCCGGACCTGGTTCTTCTCGATGTGATGCTTCCCGGCATGGACGGCTTTGACGTGTGCCGCGCAATCCGTCGGGTCTCTGATGCTCCGATCGTTATGTTGACCGCCCGTTCTGATACCTCTGACGTCGTGACGGGTCTCGAGGCCGGCGCCGACGATTATGTTCCCAAGCCCTTCAAGCCCAAGGAACTCGTGGCGCGCGTGCGCGCGCGCCTGCGTGGTCGCGAGGACTCGCAGGCCGATGAGGGCCTGACTCTCCAGGACCTCTCGATCGACGTTGCCGGCCACATCGTTAAGCGTGCGGGGCGTGTTATCGCGCTGACCCCTCTGGAATTCGATTTGCTGGTGACCCTGGCGCGCTCGCCGTGGAAGGTGTTCTCGCGCGAGGAGCTCCTTGAGCAGGTGTGGGGCTACCGTCACGCCGCCGACACCAGGCTCGTCAACGTTCACGTGCAGCGCCTTCGTTCCAAGATTGAACGCGACCCGGAGCGTCCAGAGCTGGTCGTGACGGTCCGCGGGGTTGGGTACCGTGCCGGCGCAGGGGCGTAGGGACGCCCTCAAGGATCTGCTGCGTGCCATCGCATCGTCGAGGCCGTGGTCCCTCCTCGTCTCCTCTCACCTCGCCAGTCGCATCCGGCATTCCCTATCGGCCCGCATCGCACTGGCGATCACGGTCGCAGCCCTCGTCATTCTCCTCGTTTTTGGGGTGATCATCGCCTCCCAGCTGCGCACCTCTATGTTTGAGACGCGCAAGGATGCGATTCTGGCTGACGCCTCCCTGCGCTTTTCGTCCGCGCAGTCCGTGTTCTCCTCGTCCACCGCCTCCTCTCCCGCGCAGGTTCAGGAGTCCGCGCGCGGCGCGCTGGCCTCCCTCAAGGCTTCGGCGGCCGGCGCGGGTGCAACGAACGTCGCGCTACTGCGCTCGGAGGGAGCCGCGGCCTCGCTGCGCATCAACCAGATCGAGGATGAGCAGATGCGCGCGCTCATCACCCCGCAGATGCGCACCGCGGTATCGGGCGGGGGCGCGCAGTGGCAGTCGGTCGGCATCCGCTCGAGTGACTCCGACAAGGTGGTCCCCGGCATTCTCGTCGGTACCCAGGTGCAGCTGCCCCGCGCGGGCACGCACGAGCTCTACATTCTCTACTCGCTGTCCGCCGATCAGGCGCAGGTCGACGTGGTCCTGCGGGTCCTCGTCCTTTCCGCGCTTCCGATCATCGTGGCCCTGCCGATCGGTGTGTTCGCGCTGCTGCATCGCCTCCTGCTGCCCGTGCGCGTCACCGCCCAAGCTGCGACGAAGGCGTCGAAGGGCGACCTCGACGTGCGCGTGGACGTGCACGGGGATGACGAGATGGCCGACCTTGGGCGCGCCTTCAATGCGATGACCTCCTCGCTCCAGGACACGATCTCGCGCTACGACGAGCTCGCCAAGCTCCAGCAGCGCTTCGTTTCCGACGTCTCCCATGAGCTGCGCACCCCGCTGACGACGATCCGCATGGCGGAGGACATCGTGTGGGATAACCGCGACGAACTACCAGCCCACGCGCGTCGATCCGCCGAGCTCCTGCACGACCAGACCGAACGCATGGAGCAGATGCTCGCGGACCTGCTGGAGATCTCCCGCTACGACGCTGCCAGCGCCCTGCTGGACGCCGAGGACCGCGACCTGCGACCGATCGTCCAGCGCGTCGTCGAAGGCTGCGCGGAGCTCGCGCAGCGACAGAACGTGCGCGTCGAGACCGTGGCGCAGGGCAGAGTCGCGGCCGAGATCGACGAACGCCGTATCGAGCGCGTTATCCGCAACCTCGTCGTCAACGCGATCGAGCATGCCGACGGCACGCCCGTGACGATCACGCTTGCCGCGACCGAAACCGACGTCGCATGCCGCGTTCGTGACCGCGGGGTGGGCATGACCCAGGAGGTCGCCGACCACGTCTTTGACCGCTTCTACCGCGCCGACACCGCGCGTGCCCGCACGACCGGCGGTACCGGCCTCGGCCTCGCGATTGCAACTGAGGACGTCGCTATCCACGGAGGACGCCTGCAGGCGTACGGAGAACCCGGGCGCGGCGCGTCCTTCCTGATGACCCTGCCCAAGCGCGCCGGCGAGGAGATCGTCAGCCGCCCCCTGGCCCTGTGGGAGGACGAATGAGACGCCGACTGATGCCACTCGCCGTTGCCGCCTGCCTGGCCCTCGCGGGATGCGCCTCCCTGCCCACCTCCTCGGCACCCGCGCCCTTCGACGTGTCAGCTCGCGACGGCAGCGGCATCCAGTTTTCCGCGGAGGGCCCCTCCGATGGGGCGGATGCCGCGACCCTGGTGAGCGACTTTCTACTGGCATGCGCTGCCGGCCCCCAGGATGACTACGCGACCGCGCGCCTCTTCCTGAGCGCAGCATCGGCGCGTTCATGGCAGCCGGAGACGGAAATCCTCGTCTACGACACGGACGCGGCCCCCGCGGTCACCGCCGGCTCCGAGAACGGCTCCGAGGTGGACGTGACGGTCTCCGTGCTCGGCGTGGCCAGCATCGATGCGTCGGGCGTGCTGACCCGCGTGGCCGCCTCGACCGTGACGCGCACCTTCAGCCTTGTGCGAGAAGAAGGACAGTGGCGCATCAACAGCCCCGAGAACATGGTCCTCATGAGCCGGGCGTCCTTTACGGCCTCGTTCTCGCTCGCCAATCTCTACTTCCCGA
>CAUTGT010000236.1:0-3088 GCA_963537735.1 uncultured Actinomycetaceae bacterium
CATTGCCGTCAAACGTTGTGAAGCTCTCCTTCTGACTACCGATCAGCTGAACCTCGTCTCTCATCAGCGCAACGATCGCCGTGCGCATGGCCTGGAACCCGCCCTCGTCGGACCAATACGAGGGGTCTTGCGCGTCAATGAGCCGCCCGAGAGCCTCCGACGAGTCCCCCAGGGACTGCCCTCCTCGCTTCATATCGTCACGCGTTTGGGCGTGCTTATCGGAATCGAAGCCGACGTCAACCACGCGCTACCTCCTGATCAACCGGCACACAAAACGTGGGCCACGGAACACTGTGCTACCTCGCCAAGCATATGATCAGTCGTTGACATTAACAAGCGTGTTCAGGGTTCATGAGGCCGGGGCCGGGTCCTCGGAGAGGCCACCCACGGGCACCCCTCAAGCTAGACGACCGCGCGGGCACCCCGCGCTCAAGCAGTCACCCCGCCTCTCGCGCAGACTCACCCCCGCCTCTCGCGCAATGTCCGCGCGAGGAGGCCGTGCCTCGGCGCGAAGACCCAGGCGAGCACGAAGCACGCGGTGAGCACCAGGACGATCGTGGCGCCCGTGGGCACGTCCAGCGCCCACGACAGGTACAGGCCCACCAGGCCACCCGAAGCACCGAGCACGGGCGACAGGATCATCATGGTCCCCAGGCGGTCGCACAGGAGCCGCGCGGTGGCCGCGGGGGTGACGAGGAGGGCCAGCACCAGGACGTTGCCGATCGTCTGCACAGAGATCACGACGGCCAGGGCCACGGCGACATACAGGGACAGGTCAGCCAGCAGCACGCGCACGCCCGCAGCTCGGGCGCTCTCGCGATCCTGGGTCACGGCGACGATGGGCCGGTGCGCCAGGAACAGCATGAGCAGCACCAACGCAGCGCCACACAGCACCACGGGCACATCCGACGCCGGGATGCCGGTGATCGACCCGAAGAGGAAGTCCTGCAGGCTCCCCGCGTACCCGGGCGCCCGCGCGATGATCGCGACGCCGAGTGCAAACGCGCCCACGAAGAGCACGCCGATGACGGAGTCCTCCTTGAGCCTGCGGTTTTGCGCCAACAAGGCCACGAGCACGGCGGTCACGACGCCCGCGAGCGCACCACCGAACACCAGGGACCCGCCGCACACGAAGGCGATGGCCAGGCCGGGGAACACGGAGTGCGCGACCGCGTCGCCGATGAACGCCATGCCGCGCAGGACGACGTGCACGCCGACGCTGCCGCACACGAGCGCGGCGACGACCGCGATCAGCAGCGCGCGCGGCAGGAACGCCAGCGCGGGATTCGTCAGGTCGCGGAAGAAGTCGTAGGGGCTCAGGAAGTCCGCCGCCGGGACGAGGGCACGTCCGGCCGCGTGGATCACGGTGCTCATGCGCGCACTCCTAGGGCGTCGAGGATCGGGTTGTCGGGTCGCACGTCGAAGGCGCGGATCCACGGGTCGGCGTCGGACAGCTCCTCGGGTCGCCCAGAGGCGACGATCGTGCGCCGCAGCAGGTACAGGCGGTCGCAGCCGGCGCGCGCGCCGATGAGGTCGTGCGTGGTCATGAGGAGGGCCCGGCCCCCGTCCGCGAGCGCGCGGAACAGGTCCATGAGCATCTCCTGCGTGGGCATGTCGAGGCCGGTGAAGGGCTCGTCGAGGAGTAGCACGGCGGGACGGATCGCGAGGGCCCGGGCGACGAGGACGCGCTGGCGCTGGCCGCCCGACAGCTCGCCGATGGGGCGCTTGGCGAGGTCGCGCATCCCCACGAGGGACAGGGCCTCCTCGACCGCGCGGAAGTGCGGGGTCCGCGCGCGCCCGAGCAGCCCTCGCCGCACGGTGACGGCCTGCAGGACGGCGTCGCGCACGCTGATCGGGAAGTCCCACGCGAACTCGTGCCGCTGCGGCACGTACCCAATCGCGCCGTCGGTCTCGACGCTGCCGCTGGAGGGGATGAGCCCCAGGATCGAGCGGATCAGCGTGGTCTTCCCGGCGCCGTTGGGTCCGATGAGGCCGACGAGCTCCCCGGCCTCTACCTCCAGGTCGACGCCCTCAAGGACGCTGCGCCCGCCCAGGGACGCACCCAGTCCGGTGACGCGCAGCTGGCTCACTGCTCCCCTCCCCGATCGACGAGGCCGGGGCCACGCTCGCCCGAGCCCTCACCGCGGGCGGTGGGCAGGGGCGCGAGGATGGAGTCGGCCTCGGCGATGGCGGCGGCCTGTTCGGCGCGGCTGCGGCGCGAGCGCGCAACGACGAGTGCACCGATCACGAGGAGTGACGCCGCGGCGACGGCGATGATTGCGAGGAAGGCCCAGTCGGGCAGCCCGCCCGACGCGGCGCCGGCGGCGGCGGAAGAACCAGCGGGGTCAGCGGCCCCGGAAGCAGCGGGCGCAGCCCCAGAGGAAGAGGAAGAAGCACCATCGACGGGGGCAGCCGCGGGCGCGGCCATGGCCAGGGCCTCGGACGCCGACACCGCGTCACCGACGGCGAAGCGCAGGGTCGTGGAGGCGGAGACGGCCTCGCCGGCGGTGGTCGTACCCAGGAAGGTCACGGTCGCCGTGTAGGTGCCGGGCTCGGAGAACGCCCAGTTGGCGTGCACGTGCGTGCCCGAGTCGATCCACACGTCGCCGGGCGCCGCGCCCGAGTCGGCGAGCAGGAGGGGCTTACCGAAAGTGCCGGACTGCAGGAACAGCCACGCGCGGCCGGGGCCGCTCACGGGGCCGACGCGCATGGTGAGGCCGCGGTCGATGGTGGCCGTGACGGCGGGGTC
This sequence comes from uncultured Actinomycetaceae bacterium, assembly GCA_963537735.1. Lineage (GTDB taxonomy): Bacteria > Actinomycetota > Actinomycetes > Actinomycetales > Actinomycetaceae > Pauljensenia. Next base: position 2,750 of record CAUTGT010000236.1, read on the forward strand.
CTGCGTGTTCCAGCCGAGCCACACGACGCCCGGGTTCTGCGTCTGGGGAACGACGTACACGGGCTTGCCCGCGACGTCGGCCAGGAAGGGGTAGTCGGCCGAGTCGGGCGCGGTCATGATGGCCGCGTCGCTCACCCGCAGGACGGTCTGGTTGGGGTCGCGCCACACGGCGCCGCTCTCGGCGTCGTGGCGCAGGCCGGCCCTCCACTGTCCGTCGATCAGTCGGGGGCCGAGGTCGACGTGCCCGACGGCGATCTCGCTGGCCTCATTCGACCATTCTTCGTGCGCGGCAACGCTCTGCGCGAGGTCGGGGTCGGGACTCGGGTCAGCAAAAGAAGA
>CAUTGT010000237.1:0-3054 GCA_963537735.1 uncultured Actinomycetaceae bacterium
CGGGCCGAGCAAGCCCGGGCCAGGCGCGACACGTGCTGCGGCGACGACGGCTGAGGAATGTGACACAGTATTCGCCGCGCTTTGACCGCCGGGCTGCGCACAGATAATATGGCTAGTGCTGTGCGTCAGCAGAGTACCTAGTGTCTCCCACTCGCTAGGAGCGCTCGCCGACGCCTCGCGCGAACCGTTTCATCGCGGATGCCCCCGGAAAAACCGGCGCGGCGTCCCATGACCAAGAAGAATTGAAGGTTACGCCCGTGCGCACCTATTCACCCAAGCCTGGGGACGCGGACAAGAAGTGGTACGTCATTGACGCCACCGACGTCGTCCTCGGTCGCCTGGCAGCCCAGACCGCTGCCCTCCTCCGTGGGAAGCACAAGCCGACGTTCGCCCCTCACATGGACATGGGCGACTACGTCATCATCATCAACGCGGACAAGGTCGCTCTGACCGGCAAGAAGCTGGACCAGAAGATGGCCTACCGTCACTCCGGTCGTCCCGGTGGCCTGACCGCGACCGCTTACCGTGACCTCCTCGCTGCGACGCCTGAGCGCGCCGTCGAGAAGGCCGTTAAGGGCATGCTTCCTCACAACTCCCTCGGCCGCGCGCAGTTCAAGAAGCTGCACGTTTACGCTGGCCCGGAGCACCCCCACGCCGGCCAGTCGCCGGTTCCCTACGAACTGACCCAGGTGGCTCAGTGACCTTTGGTCGCTGAACGCCTTTGACCCTGAGGAGAACCGTGGCTGAGACCATCGTTTCCGCTGAGCTGGACGAGGAAGTCGTCCCCAGCTCTTACACGTCCGAGACCGAGTCGGCTCCCGCCGGCGCCGGTCAGTCCATCACCGCGCCCGGCGCGGGCCTGGGCCGCCGCAAGGAGGCCGTCGCCCGCGTTCGCCTGGTCCCCGGCTCCGGCAAGTGGACCATCAACGGTCGCACCCTTGAGGACTACTTCCCCAACAAGCTGCACCAGCAGCTGGTGAAGTCCCCCTTCGTGCTGCTCGACATTGACGGCCGCTTCGACGTCATCGCCCGCATCAACGGCGGCGGCGTTTCCGGCCAGGCCGGCGCCCTGCGCCTCGGCGTGTCGCGCGCCCTCAACGAGATCGACCGCGACGCGAACCGTCCGGCCCTCAAGAAGGCTGGCTTCCTGACCCGCGACGCCCGCGCCACCGAGCGTAAGAAGGCAGGCCTCAAGAAGGCCCGCAAGGCTTCGCAGTTCTCGAAGCGCTGATTTTACTCAGCACATTTTCTGTCGGCCGCGCCCCGCACCTGCGGGGCGCGGCCTTCGTTTACCTACCGGCGCGTGCCAGGATGTGAGCGTCTCCGCTGTCCGTGCCCCGGCCTCGTAAAAATGAGTGGGCGCGAACGCGGTAGGCTTAGTGCAGTCGAATGACCCACTGAAGGGAGAGACCATGCCCAGGATGTTTGGCACGGACGGCGTGCGAGGACTGGCGAACGTTGACATCACCGCGGACCTTGCGCTGCAGCTCGGCGAGGCGGCAGCCCGCCAGTTCGGCGGATCCCTGCGCGCGGACGGCTCCAAGCCCCGTGCCATCATCGGCCGCGACACCCGCATCTCGGGCGAGTTCCTCGACCACGCGCTTGCGGCCGGTCTGGCCAGCGCAGGCATGGACGTGACCCGCATCGGCGTCGTTACGACGCCCACGGTCGCGCACCTGACGGCCACGGAGGACACCGTGGACCTGGGCGTCATGATCTCCGCGTCGCACAACCCCATGCCTGACAACGGCATCAAGTTCTTCGCGCACGGCGGCTACAAGCTTGCAGATGCCGTGGAGGACCAGATTGAGGCGCTCGTAAACACCGAGTGGGATCGTCCCACCGGCGACGCAGTCGGCGAGATCAACGCGGACCACGCGTGGGCGAAGGACTCCTACATCGCCCACCTCGTCGAGGCCATCGGCACGGATCTGCGCGGCATGAAGATCGCGATCGACTGTGCGAACGGCGCGGCCTCCGAGCTGGGCCCGGCCGTGTTCCGTGAGCTCGGCGCGGACATTACCGTCATCAACGCGTCCCCCGACGGGCGCAATATCAACCTGAACGCGGGTTCCACGCACCCCGAGTCCCTGCAGGCCGCTGTCGTCGAGGCCGGCTGCGACTTTGGCGTCGCCTACGACGGAGACGCGGATCGCTGCCTCGCCGTCGACCACGAGGGCAACCTCATTGACGGTGACAAGATCATGGGCTCCCTGGCCGTGAATGCGCTCGAGCGGGGCACTCTCGCCAAGGGAACGCTCGTCGTCACCGTCATGAGCAACCTGGGCCTGCTGATTGCCATGCGCGAGGCCGGCATCAAGACCGTGCAGACCGGCGTGGGTGACCGCTACGTCCTCGAGGAGATGCTGGCGTCCGGCTACTCGCTCGGCGGCGAGCAGTCTGGCCACATCATCGCCCGCGATCACGCGACCACCGGCGACGGCATCCTGTCCTCGCTGCTGATTTCGCGCATGGTCAAGGAGTCCGGCCGTTCGCTGGCCGACCTCACGTCGTTCATTCAGAGGCTGCCGCAGACCCTCATCAACGTGGGTGGCGTGGACCGCGCGGCTGCCTCGACGAACGAGGCTGTCGCCGAGGCCGTGGCAGCCGCGGAGGCTCGCTTGGGCGATACGGGCCGCGTGCTCCTGCGTCCCTCGGGCACCGAGCCGCTCGTGCGCGTCATGGTCGAGGCTGCCACGCAGGAGGAGGCTGACTCTGTCGCCGCTTCGCTGGCGGACGTCGTCAAGGAGAACCTGGCGCTGTGAGCGTCTGAGGAACGTACGCGCGTGAGGGCGGGCACCGGTGGGTGCCCGCCCTCACGCGTGCCTCTATGGGCTCATCGCAGGGTGCCGTGTCACTCCGGTGCGAATATACGGGAAATAGGAGTATGTTCGTTGTAGTGATCCGTGCGACAATTTCATCGTAGAAGGGCGACCATCATGGCACTTCCGTTCGTTATTGGCGCGTACGCGTCGCATCCGGCGCCGGAGCTGGAAGCTGACTACTACCGACTCCTCGCGGATCAGCCGTGGGTGAGCGGCGTCGAGATCCCCT
>CAUTGT010000238.1:0-3021 GCA_963537735.1 uncultured Actinomycetaceae bacterium
CATCGGCGGATCGGGCGTCAAAGGCGCGCTCGTTGATCTGGAAACCGGCGAGTACATCGGCAATCAGGTTCGAATCCCCACCCCCGACCCGGCGACTCCCGACGCCGTCGCGGCGGTGTGCCGCGAGGTCATCGATCAGCTCGACGTCAAGGTCGGCGTTCCGATCGGCGTGACCTTCCCCGCCCCCGTCTTTGACGGCGTCATTCCCTACATGGCGAACCTCGACCAGTCATGGGTCAACGTCGACGTTGACGAGCTCATGGAGCGCTACCTGGGCCGCGCCGTCGTCGCACTCAACGACGCAGACGCAGCGGGCATCGCCGAGGTCGCCTACGGTGCAGCCAAGGGTCGCGACGGCGTCATCGTGTTCACCACCCAGGGCACCGGAATCGGCTCGGCGATCATCGTCAACGGCACTCTCCTCACCAACACCGAGCTGGGCCACCTTGAGATCGACGGCACGGACGCGGAGAAGAACGCATCCTCGGGTCAGAAGACCCTCCAGGGCCTGGATTGGGAGCAGTGGGCGCAGCGCCTCCAGCGCTACTACGGTCACGTCGAGTTCCTGCTCAACCCCGATCTCTTCGTGGTCGGCGGCGGAGTGTCTGAGAACCACGAGAAGTTCATGCCGCTCCTCAAGCTGAAGACCCCTATGATCCCCGCGAAGCTGCTCAACACCGCCGGCATCGTCGGCGCCGCCTACTACGCGGCGCAGCACGCCGCCTGATCGCGGATGCACCGCACACAGAAGGGCCCCGACGCGAGTCGGGGCCCTTCTGAGATCTGTCGGCCTATACGCCGGGTTCTGTCACGCACGCCGTTACCGGTCGTGCGGTGGCGACCATCTATCTAGGACCGTCGTTACCGACGGCCTCCAGCAACCTACCCGCAGGCATCGGACGGGCCGCCCTGCCTGCTGCTCGGTCTTGCTCCGGGTGGGGTTTACCTAGCCGACGCGGTCACCCGCGCCGCTGGTGAGCTCTTACCTCACCTTTTCACCCTTACCGCCGCATGAGCGCCGGTGGTTTGTTTTCTGTGGCACTGTCCCGCGGGTTACCCCGGGTGGCTGTTAGCCATCACCCTGCCCTGTGGAGCCCGGACGTTCCTCGAGCGTTTCCGCGCGCGGCCGCCCAGCCGGCAGATCCGCATCGATCATAGCGCGCGTGGCCGCGCCCCCGCGATAGGGTGGTCACCATGCTGATCTGGTTGCCCCCGTCGGAGGGGAAGAACGCGCCCGAGCAGGGCCCGTCGTTGGACGTCAACGCGCTGTCGCGCGCCGGCCTTGCGACAAGCCGTCGCACCGTGTGCGACACGCTCACGGCTCTCGGGGACGGCCCCGAAGCTGCCGCCGTCCTCAAAGTCGGCGCGAGGATCGACCTGTCCGTCAACACCGCGCTCGATTCTGCCCCCTGCGCCCCGGCCTCGTCGCTGTTCACCGGAGTGCTCTACGAGGCGATCGAGGAGTGCGCGCCGGACGCGTGGTCGAGCGCAGGCGCGGCGCACGTATCGATCTTCTCTGGCCTCTTTGGCGTCCTCTCCCCCAGCGACGTCATTCCGGACCATCGCCTTGCAATGGGTGTGTCGTTGCCGGGCCTCGGTGTGCTGTCAACCTGGTGGGCACCGCGGCTCGACGAGGCGCTTTCCTCCGAGGCATCGGAGCGCATCATCATCGACGGTCGATCCGGCCCGTATCGCGCCGCGTGCAAGGCCCCGTGGGCGCGCGTCTGGGAGCTGCGCGTCGAGCGTGAAGCGGACGGCAAGCGATCCGTTATCTCTCACGATGCGAAGCGTTGGCGCGGCGCTATCACCGGCCTGCTGCTTGCCTCCGGCGGATACAGTGCCGAGGAGACGACGGCGGCCGAGAGCGCCCTGGAAGAGGGCGCGTACTCGCTGTCGCTGGGGGATGCGAAGGGACACGAACACCTCGTGACTGCCGTGGAATTCGGCCCCGAAAAGCACACAAAAAAGGGCGGATCAACGCGCACAGTCACATTGGTTACGCACTGACAGGTACGTTATCCTTTTTCCGGAACCTGCAGGGTGCAGGACCGGCCGACGCATCGGCCATCAAGGGGAAACCATAGGCATGATCAACGAGGACTACCTGGCCAATATCCGGCCCACCCACCGTCAGCTCCAGTGGCAGAAAATGGAGATGTACGCGTTCATCCACTTCGGCATGAACACAATGACGGACCGCGAGTGGGGCGAGGGCCACGAAGATCCGGCCCTGTTCAACCCGGGCAACGTCGACGTCGATCAGTGGATGCGCGCCCTCGTGAGCGCCGGCATGAGCGGCGTGATCCTCACGTGCAAGCACCACGACGGTTTTTGCCTGTGGCCGTCGGCCTACACGAAGCACTCGGTGGAGTCCTCGCCGTGGAAAGGCGGGCGCGGTGACCTCGTGCGCGAGGTCTCCGACGCGGCTGCGCGTCACGGCCTCAAGTTCGGCGTGTACCTGTCCCCCTGGGACATGACCGAGCCGACCTACGGCCAGGGCGATGCCTACAACGACTTCTACATTAACCAGCTCATCGAGCTGCTCACCCACTACGGCCCGGTCTTCTCGGTGTGGCTGGACGGCGCATGCGGCGAGGGTCCCAACGGTAAGGTGCAGGTCTACGACTGGCAGCGTATCTACGACACGGTCCGCGCGCTGGCGCCCGAGGCCGTCATCTCCGTGTGCGGCCCGGACGTGCGCTGGTGCGGCAACGAGGCCGGCTCCGTTCGAGCCAACGAGTGGTCGGTCGTTCCGGCATCCCTGCGCGAGGCCGAGCGCACCGCAGAGAAGTCCCAGAAGGCCGACGACGGCGAGTTCTCCCGTCAGGTGGCCTCCGGCGACGAGGATCTCGGCTCGCGCGAGGCATTGGCCGACTATTCCGGCCCTCTCGCCTGGTACCCCGCCGAGGTCAACACCTCCACGCGTAAGGGCTGGTTCCACCACGACGTCGAAGACTCCCAGGTGCGCAGCGTCGACGAGCTGTTCTCGATCTGGAAGGGCTCGGTCGGCGGCAACGCCAC
>CAUTGT010000239.1:0-3008 GCA_963537735.1 uncultured Actinomycetaceae bacterium
TACGAGCCGCCGCGCGAGCTCGTGGGCTCCCTGCCGAACGTGGAGCTCGTCGAGATGCCGCGCAACCGCGACCGCGCGATGTGCTGCGGCGCGGGCGGCGCGCACGCCTGGTTCGAGGAGACGCGCGGGACCCGCATCGCGGACGCCCGCATCGTCGAGGCCGCCTCCACGGGCGCGGACGTCGTCGCGACGGCCTGCCCGTTCTGCTCCCAGATGCTCGGATCGGCCTCGGGCACGTCCGCCGGCTTCCTCTCCTCCGACGCCGACCAGGGCGGCGCGAACAACGACGCTGCCACGGCCTCGTCCGGTGGAAAGCTCCCGGAGGTGCGGGACGTGGCCGTCATGCTGCTCGAATCCGTCAAGCGCGGGCAGTAACGCACGCGCGCGGCGCGTACCCCGCAGTGTGCACCATACACACCCCACAGACAAGAGGGCGGCCCCGCAGGAACACCTGCGGGGCCGCCCCTTCGTCTAAAGAAAATCAGTCCTCGACGCCAACGATGACGTTGGAGGCCTTGATGACGGCGACGGCCTTGGAGCCGACGGTCAGGCCGAGCTCCTCGATGGCGGAGTTCGTGATCGACGAGGAGATGACCAGGCCGGGGGCGACCTCGATCTTGACGATGCCGTTCACGGCGCCCTCGGAGACCTCAACGACGGTGCCGGGGAGCTGGTTGCGTGCGGAGAGCTTCATGGTGTGTCCTTTCCTTCGTATGGGTGTGAAAACACAGCCACACTAGCGGGTGACACACACTCCGTCTACAGGTGGCCTATTCCCCGTCGTCAGGGGAGATTTCCTCGAGGCCGACGAGGAAGCCGTCCTCGTCGATGACGTTGCCGCCCACGAGGGTCGCGATCATACCGGCAGCCTTCTCCACGTCCTGGGTGGAGCGCAAGCGCTCCAGGCGCGCGGTGCGGCTCATCGCACCCGCGCCGGGCGTCGGCGCGGAGGGAGGCAGCCAGCGGACCTGGTATTCGATGATGGCTGCGGCCGTCCACGGCTCCCAGCGCAGGACGCGCGGCGGCGTGGGCACGGCGTGGACCTCGATCATCATGTCCGAGCGGTGGCCGATCGGACTCATGAGGGCGTAGCCGTCAACGACCTGCGGCTTGTCGCGCTGCGCCTCGTGCTCCTCGCGGGCCTTGGCGATCTTGGAGGCGATGTCCTTGCGCACCGGGCCCAGCTCGGCCTTCAGCTTCTCGATCTGGGCGATCTGCGCGGGGGTCAGCGGGACGGGCTTGGGGGCCTCGGGCGTGATGTCGCGTGCGTCCTTCATCTGCTCGAATCCGGCGCGCTCACGCATCGCGGAGAGCAGATCCTCGGGGTTGATCCAGCGCGGCGTGTACACCGTCAGGTTCACGGCCGAGTCGGCGTCGGGGACCATGACGTAGCCGCTGCCCGCGATGCGCAGGCCGCCGGCGAGGCGTCGCGCCATGCGGCGAAGCGCCTCGAGCACGCGGTACTCCAGGCCCGTGGGCAGGCCGTCGGGGAATGCCTTGTCCCACTCGCCCATGACACCGTTGTTGTGCTGGCGGGCGGGCGCCTGCGGGCAGCGCAGGACCCACGCGTTGGGCAGCGAGGCCGGGGTACCCAGCGCCGCGCGCGTCGGCTGGTCGAGCGTCCACGGCCCTTCCAGCTCAGCGTCGGAAGACAGGCGCAGGCGACCCGGGGCGATCCATCCGGCCTCGTCCCACATGGAAATCGCGAGGGCCTCAAGCTCGGCGGGATCGACCGCGTCGGAGACGAGGAACAGGTGATGCTCGCGCGCGACGTCCAGGTCGATGACGCCGGCGGGCTCGCTCACCTCGATGGCGGCGGCAATCGGGATGGCGGCCTCAGCGCTCGTGACCTCACCGTCGGCCGCAATCTGGAAGGCAGCGTCCGTCGAGGTCATCGTCGCCAGGCCGACATTCGTCTGGGTGAGCGGGTTGTCCGTCGCGCTCATCGGCGTCGGGTCCGCGAAAGAATGAGGGGCCGAGGCCATGCGCTCCTTGAGGGAACGCCTCACCGGCGAGGCCTGGGGGGCCTCGTCCCTGTTGGTGACCTGCTCGCGCGGAGTCATGCCGGGCAGAGCGACGCCCTGAATGACGCCCGTGCGCGTCTGGCTGGGAGCCACCGGGGGGATGCCGACCTCGGCCTCGTGTCCGACGCTTCGCTGCGACGCGACCTGCACCTGAGGAACACCCATGACGGGCGTCGGCTCGGGCGGCTCCGGCGGGGGCGGTGCCTGCAGGTCAGCCGGCTCGGGAGCGGGCGGCTCAGGCAGGTCGGCGGGATCCGGCGGCGGCGGATAGCTCACCTCGCGGGCCGCGCGCTCAGCGCGCTCGGCTCGCATACGTTCAAGCCGGGAGGGCGGTGGAGGAGGGAGAGCCGACATCGGGTATCACCGTTCGATGCGGGTGCGCGTAAAGCGCTCGTGGGTGCGCGAGGGCGTCGGCCCGCGCTGGCCCTGGTAATGAGAGCCGAGGCCGCTGGAACCGTAGGGGTGCTCGGCCGGGGAGGACAGGTCGAAGAAGCACAGCTGCCCGATCTTCATGCCGGGGTAGAGCAGGATCGGCATCGTCGCCGTGTTCGACAGCTCCAGGGTCACGTGGCCCGAGAAGCCGGGGTCAATGAAGCCCGCCGTCGAATGGGTGAGCAGGCCGAGGCGGCCCAGGGAGGACTTGCCCTCAAGGCGCGCAGCGATGTCGTTGCCGAGGGTGACGAGCTCGTAGGTGGCGCCCAGGACAAACTCGCCGGGGTGCAGCACGAAGGGCTGATCGGGGCCCACATCCACCTGGTGGGTAAGGTCCGACTGGTCCGCCGCAGGGTCGATCACCGGGTAGCGGTGATTATCGAAGAGGCGGAACAGCCGATCCAGGCGCACGTCGATGCTGGCCGGCTGGACCAGGTCCCGGTCCAGCGGGTCGAGCTGGATACGTCCAGAGTCCAGGGAGGCCTTGATGTCGCGGTCACTGAGCAGCATGACTCGATTGTCGCATACTCAGCGCCGCGACAACAGCCTCAG
>CAUTGT010000240.1:0-3001 GCA_963537735.1 uncultured Actinomycetaceae bacterium
TCCACCCCTCGCCGCGTAACCAGATGTGGATGAAGAAGAACCCCTGGTTCGCCGCCGACGTGCTGCCCGACCTGAAAGCGCGCGCCGCCTCCCTGCTCGCCTGACGAGGCCGGGGCGCGGCGCGTGGTGCACACTGGAACGCATGGACGATCTGCGCATTCCCGCTGGGCCCGGCTGCCCGCGTGGCCTCGTCGTGCCCGCAGGGGAGCTGGTCGAACGCTTCTCCCACGCCTCGGGGCCCGGTGGTCAGGGCGTCAACACCGCGGACTCACGTGTGCAGCTCAGCCTGGATCTCGCTGCGACAGTTGCGCTGAATGACAAGCAGCGTGAGCGCGCCCTGTCTGTTCTTGGGGATCGCCTGACGGGAACGCTCCTCACGATTACCGCCGCCGAGCACCGCTCCCAGCGCCGCAACCGCGCCGCCGCGCGCGAGCGCCTCGCGGAGGTTCTACGCTCGGCCCTCGTCCCTCCCGTTCCGAGGCGCGCCACGAAGCCAACGCGCGCGTCGAAGCTGCGCCGCCTCGCCGACAAGAAGAGGCGCTCGGAGGTCAAAGCGCGCAGGCGCCGCCTCGACGCGGACTAAGAAAAACGAGGCCGGGGCTGTCTACGCCCACTCACTCCCGTTGGTGCGCCAGCCGATAAACACCCAGGTGACGGGCAGAGGGTAGTCCAGGACCCATTGTTCCCCTGCCTTTTCCGAGGCGGTAGCGGCGTCCTCACGCACGAAGTGCTGCGCCGCGTAGGCGTCGAAAAGTCGCTCCTCGTGCGCGGTGAAGGGCTTCGGACCGGCCAGGCGACGAAGGTCCGAGCGGGCCTCGTCGAAGGAAGAAAACCTCATCGGACGGAAGGTTCGCGTAGTCGCGAAAACCGGGATACGTCCCAGGGATGTGAGCGCGCGGGTTACCTCGCGGACGACGCGCGGGTGCCTCGCCGAGCGTCCCAAGTAGGTGAGCAGGCGCGGGTCGCGGGAGGGGAGCAGGCTGTCGGGCACGACGACCGCCGCCCGCGAGCGGGCAGCCGCGTCGAGCTTGCGTACTGCGGAGAAAACGTTCCCACTCATGAGGGAGCGTGACGCGAAGGCGACATCTACGCTGTTCTGCCCGAGGCCCGCCGCCTCCCAATCGTCCTCCCATGCAAGCAGGTGGGAGGTGATCGACAGGTTCTCTGCTGCCGTGCGCTCGTCGAGGATCGCGAGCATGGCCTCGGCGAAGTCACAGCCGTGCACCCGGTGCCCGGCTCGGGCGAGGGGGACGGCGAGCGTGCCCGTCGCGCACCCCATGTCGAGGATCTCCTCGCCCGCCTCGAGCGCGAGTAAATCCAGGAGCCAGTGCTCGTAGTCGCTGGTCGCGTTGCGTGTGAATGTCGCGGCCCGCTTGTTCCAATAGGCCTGCGAGTCACGGTTGATTGTGCTGTCGTGTGTCGACATGAGATGGCCCTTCACTGCGCCTTGATTGCATGCTTTATTAGATATTATGCATGTATAATGACATGCACAAGGAGGTTTTCGCATGGCAACAGTGAATTTTAGTGTACGCATGGATGCGGATCTCAAGCGTGAGGTCGAAGCGATCTACGCGGAGCTTGGCATGAATCTGACGTCCGCTGTGAACGCTTTCCTGCGGCAGAGCGTGCGCGTGGGTGGAATGCCTTTTGATCTACGTCTGAACGAGCAGCAGCGCGAGACGGTCTTGGCGATGTTGGAAGCGGAGCAGCTCGCCTCTGATCCGGGCGTTGAGGCTCTGGATGTTGAAGACGCTCTGGCGGAGTTGAAGCGCTAATGGCTCTAAAAGTCGTTTGGACAACGAAGTTTAAGCGCGACTACAAGCGTGCGATGAAGCGCGGGCTCGATATCAATCGTCTGGATCAAGTTATCCGAACGCTGGCAGCTGGCGAGGAACTCGCTATCTCGCACCGAGATCATGCTCTCGGGGGCGACTGGCGGGGGCATCGTGAGTGTCATGTTCAGCCTGATTGGCTGCTGATCTATTACGTGGATGGCGAGCGCCTGGTTTTGACCCTCACGCGGACGGGAACCCACGCAGATCTGTTTGGCCTCTAAGCACGGCGCTGCGTGGAATAATGGCCCAATGACTTTTTCTGCCACGCTGCCGAACTTCTCCAGTGATTACCAGGAAGGTGCGCATGCCCGGGTGCTCGACGCCCTCGTCGCCACCAACATGGAACAGTCGAGCGGCTACGGCACCGATGAGCACTGCGGGCGCGCCCGCGACCTGATCCGCGAGGCCTGCCAGGCCCCCGACGCCGACGTGTACTTCCTGGTCGGCGGCACGCAGACGAACGCGACCGTCATCGACGCGATCCTCCTGCCCTGGCAGGGCGTCATCGCGCCCAACACCGGCCACATCAACATGCACGAGGCCGGCATCGTCGAGCGCGGCGGCCACAAGATCCTCGACACCCCCGCCGTCGAAGGCAAGATCAACGCTGCGGACGTCGAACGCATCTGCTCGGCGTGGGAGGGCGACGGTGCGCGTGACCACATGATCGCCCCCGCCCTCGTCTATATTTCGCAGCCCACCGAGTACGGCACCCTCTACTCCCTGCAGGAGCTTGAGGAGCTCTCCGCCGTATGTCGCGAGCGCGACCTCAAGCTCTTCGTTGACGGCGCGCGCCTCGCATACGCGCTGGCCTCGCCCGCCAACGACGTGACGCTGGCCGACCTCGCGCGGTTGACCGACGTCTTCTACATCGGCGGCACCAAGTGCGGCTCCCTCTTCGGCGAGGCCGTGGTGATCCCCGAGCGCGGATCGATCCGCCAGTTCGTCACCCAGATGAAGCAGCACGGCGCGCTCCTGGCAAAGGGGCGCCTCCTGGGCGTGCAGTTCGAGGCGCTCTTCGAGGATGGCCTCTACCTGACGATCGGCGAGCCCGCCGTCAAAGCGACCGCGCGTATCCGCGAGGCCCTCAAGCGCGCCGGCTACGTCGTCACCATGGACTCGCCGACCAACCTGACCTTCGTGGCCCTCGACCAGGCCGGGCA
>CAUTGT010000241.1:0-2977 GCA_963537735.1 uncultured Actinomycetaceae bacterium
AGTAGTTCGTGATGGCTCGGTCCGCCGCCGGCATCGTGAAGGGCGTGCCGGCGTCGCGGTCGCCCCAGCCGAGCGGGCTGGCGCCGTGCTTCCAGGAGGACAGGTCGGCGGTAGAGTTCCATGCCGGGTCCGGCGCTTCCTTGGAGTTCCAGTAGTTCCAGTACATGCCGGAGAACAGGAAACCACCGAAGTTCACCGCGGACACGTCGAGCACCTCGAGGGGCTTGTCCGGGTCGGGCGTGAGCGGAACGTCCGGCTGGGGTGCCGGGTCCGGCTCCGGATCGGGCGCGGGAGCGGGTGCCGGCTCATTGCCCTTGGTGACGACCTGAACCATGCCGTCGATGGTCATCGACGAGCTGGAGCGGTAGTTCAGGTGCGTTTCGACAGCGAGCGTGTTCGTCCCGGCAACCAGCTTGTCCGCGGGGACGAAGACCAGCTGTCGGTCGGCGCGCGCGGCGGGCGTGGCAACGGAGGCGTTCGCGTAGGTCGAGGCGTCAACCATTCCATCGTCCATGCGCTGGCGGGCCACCTCGTTGCCGTTGACGTACACCACGGCACCATCATCGGCCGTCACGGCGACGTTCACGCCACCGATGGCGGTCGGGTCAGCAACCGTAAAGTTGATGCGCGCGTACGTGGTGATGGGTCGGTTCTTGGCCGCGCCCGGAGTCAGCTTCGTGTTGATTCCGGGGCCACCGTAGCCGATCGGAGAGGCGCCGCGGCTCCATGCGGAGTCGTCGAACGAGGTCTGGGCCCAGTTCTCGGCGACCGGATCGGTCGACCAGTGGTACGCCCAGTTGTCGTCCTCATCCACGAGCTGCGAAGACTCGTCGGGCTGCGCGGGCTTACCGTTGGAGTCGACCGTGTAGACGTGGGTCGAGGCCCCGCGCAGGCCATCGGAGGCCACCGAGCGCACGAAGAAGCGGTTCTTGCCGCCCAGGGGCACGGTCACGGAGTTCGAGGTCGTGGAGGCGATCGGACGATCGTCACGCAGGATGTCGTAGGAGACGGCACCGGGCACGGAGGACCACTTGAGGGTGACTTCCTTGGAGTTGCCGGCTGAGGCGCGCAGGTTCGCGGGCACCGCGGGGGCGGTGGCGTTGCGGGCGGGCATACGCACGAAGCCACCGGACCACTGGCCTGAGGTGAGCGACGTGTAGGAGTAGTTGAAGTCGCCGCCGGCCCACAGGGCGCCGTCGTCAGCCATTTCGAGGGCCCACGCGCCAGTGAAGCGCTGGGAGCCGAGGCGGTAGGGGGTCCAGCCGAGCTGGCGGCCCGTGGCCTCGTCCCAGCCGCCGACCCACTGGATCTCGTCGGCTCGGGTCCAAGAGGTACCGAGCGTCAGGTACTGGTAGGCATCCTGGAAGGTGTAGTCGGAGCAGTGGCACGAGGCGTAGACGACGCCCGTGGCGGAGCGGGTGGACGCCTGTAGGTCGCCACCGTTGTTCATGGTGATGGAGCCGGAGGTGCGCGTCATCGAGTCGGAGTTGTATCCGAAGAGCGAGTGCTGCGAACCGCCGAAGTAGACGCGGCCGTTGGCGGCCGTCACGGTCTGCTGGTACTTGCCGATCAGGTAGGAGTGGCGGAAAGTCCAGGACTGGTCGAGCTCGGCGCCGGCGGCGGTGGACAGTCGACCCGCATTTTCGACGACACGGTTGTGGGCGCGGGTGAAGTAGCCGGCCGCGTAGTAGTAGGTCTCGTTTTCGTCGACATCGATATCGATGACGGTGCCGTTGAACTCGGGGTTCCACGTACGGTCGGGCTTGCCGTTGATGTCGAGGCGCGCGCCGTTACGGGCATAGGTCCACGATGCGCCGTTGCCCTGGAAGTGCGTGAAGATACCGCCCAGGTAGATGTGGTCGTTGATGATCTTGATGGACTTGACCGAGACGCGGCCACCGTTGGTGCCGGTGCGGGCCTGCAGGGTCCACGACGGGTCGATCTGGCCGGTCGCGGGATCGATCAGGACGGTGCCGACGTGGGTCTCACCGTTGACCCGCGTGAAGTCGCCGGCCACGAGGAGCTTGCCGCCCGGCAGCTCGGCGAGGTCCTTGACCTGGTTGTTGAAGGAGAAGGTCTGTCCGTTCCACTCCCCCGTCGTCGCATCGAAGCCGGCGAGGCCGGAGGATGCGATCTCCTGGCCGTTCTTACCCTTTTGCACGCCGGTGAAGTTACCGCCCACGTACATGGTCGAGCCGATCTGCTCGAAGGCCTGGACCTGGATATTGCCTTCCTTGTAGGAACCGTTGAGGTTACCGGTCACGCCCCAAGACATCGGGGAGGCGAACTCAGAAGCGGTGGCCTTCTGCTTCTTGGCGGGCGTGCCACCGTCACCGATGGCGCGGAAGCTGGCGTCCGTGGAACGCAGCTGCGGACGCACGTAGGCCTCGGCGTAGGGGTTGATGATCGAGCCGTTGTAGTGGAAGTACGACGTCGAGGAGGACGTGTCGGCCCACGACGTGGCGAGGGGGCCGTAGCCCCAGCCCATCGTGTACTTGTTCTGTGCGGAGGCGATGAGGTTGACGTAGCCCCAGGCGGTGTTGGTACCAAACCCTGCCCACACAATGCCGCCGTTGACCCACCATTCGTGGTTGAACTTCACGTCCACCGGGTGAGCGCTCTTGAACGGCCAGATGAAGTCGCGCATTTTCGGGAAGCGCATGCGCACGGTCTGGTAGGCGGAGCCCTTGTGGTTCCAGGCGCGCTGGACCATGAGGCCATCCTCGAGGTCGGACACGGAGGTGCCGCCGAGCAGGCCGTTGACCGTCTGGTGCGAGGCCTGCACGACCTCGAAGTCACCGGCGGTGCGCGGACGGGTCTTAAGCTTCTCCTGGTCTCCCTGGCCCTGGCTCCACGTCTCCCAGCCTTCACGGCCTCGTCCGATGAGAACCCAGCCGCCACCTTCGGTGGTCTGATCGCAGAAGAACTGGCCGGGGGCCTCCATGGTGGAGGTCTGCAGCCAGTACGTTCCGTTCTG
>CAUTGT010000242.1:0-2969 GCA_963537735.1 uncultured Actinomycetaceae bacterium
TCCTCCATGTGGGCCAGGGTCGCGCGGTCCGCCTTCACGGGGATCGTGAGGGCCAGGCCGACGCCGAGGATCAGCATGATGCCGAGGATGCCCCAGTAGGTGTAGTCCGCGCCCGCGGGGGTCATCCGCTTACCGATCATGAGGAAGAGGCCATACATGGCGGGGGCCATGAAGGACACGGCGCGGCCCGTCGTGGCGTAGAGGCCGAAGACCTCGCCCTCGCGACCCGCGGGGATGATGCGCGACAGGAAGGAACGCGACGCGGACTGGGTGGGGCCAACAAAAACACACAGGACCAGACCGAGGCTCCAGAACACGATGGGTCCGTGGGCGTGCAGGAAGAAAACGCCGAACCCAGCGACAACCATTGCGGTCAGGGACAGCATAATGACGTTCTTCGGGCCGATCTTGTCGTCCACCCACCCGAACGCCACGGTCGCCAGGCCTGCAACGATGTTCGCGGCGATCGCGAAGATCATGACATCGCTGGCGCTGAAGCCGAACGCCGTCTTGGCTAGGACCGCGCCGAACGTGAAGACGCCTGCCAGGCCGTCGCGGAAAACGGCTGAGGCGATGAGGAAAAACAGGGTGTGCGGGGCTTCGCGCTTGAGGGTGACGACCGTGCGCCACAGGAGCTTGTAGGAGTCGATGATCGACTCACCTTCGCCGCCGGCATGGACCTTCTTCGGCAGCGGGGGGTTGACGATGACGGGGATCGCGAAGCCGCCCAGCCACAGGGCGGCGATCACCATGGAGATGCGGATGTTGAGGTGCTCGTCGGTGGGCACGCCCAGCACGTTCACGCCAATCAGGCCGACGTAGAGGATCAGCAGCAAGACGATGCCACCGATGTAGCCGGCCGCCCAGCCGAAGCCCGAGATCTTGCCGCGGTCTTCCTTCTCACCCAGGTGGTTGAGCATCGCGTTGTAGTTCACGGAGGCGAACTCGAAGAACACGTTACCCAGGCCCAGCAGCGCGATACCCAGCATGAGCGCGCCCTTAGGGCCGAGGACCGACGCCGGGTGCACGAAGTACATGGCGAGCATGCAGACCACGACCGCACCGGTGAACCATCCGAGCCAGACCCCGCCACGGCCTCGTCGATCAGCGCGCTGACCGGTGATCGGGGCGAGCAGCGCAATGAACAGGC
Organism: uncultured Actinomycetaceae bacterium; assembly: GCA_963537735.1. Taxonomy (GTDB): domain Bacteria; phylum Actinomycetota; class Actinomycetes; order Actinomycetales; family Actinomycetaceae; genus Pauljensenia. The sequence continues at coordinate 1,151 of CAUTGT010000242.1, forward strand.
CCGCGATCGTCATACCGTTGCTGAGCCAGGTCGAAGCCGTGCCCGCGTCGGTGAAGACGCCGTCGCTGGTCAGGTAGGTCGTGAACACGAAGGTCGTAGCGACCGCGTTGAAGGCGGCACTGCCCCAGTCCCAGGCCGCCCAATCGACGACTTTGCGCGTGATAACGCGGTGTGAGGGGGCGGGCGTTGTGCTCATGGGATCGGGCTCCTTCGATGGGGAGTGCTCGGCGGCGCGTATGCGTCCAGGGTGAAACTACCACGTTTCGTAGCTCACTTACTCCTCGGGCCGAACCCGGGACGAGGCCGGGGAACCACGAGCACGCCCTGACCGCATGCCATATGCTGGTATGTCACCCAGGAAGGAGGCCGACGATGGCAAACGGCGCACCACTCAGTGTTCCCGCCGCGGATAGGCACCTGCGCAAGGTGATCTACGGGTTTTGGGCCGCATGTTGTTCCATCTTCCTAGGCGTCCTCGCACTTGGGACGGTGGGGCGCCTACCACCGGGGCTCGCCCTGTTTTTCGCGGGGTTCTTTATTTTCCTGGGGATTGCTATCTTCCTCATTGGCCTCGTCGAACTAGTACGGCGCTCCATGGGCGTGAACGTACACGTCGAGGATCGAGGAATGGCGCTCTACCCCCCGCTCAGCGCGCTTCGGGCGCGCCAAGCCATGGTCGCCTCTGGGATCGGCTGCGCGCCCATTGCGCTCATCATCGAGTACGCATTGGGCGACTCGATCATCGGCTTCATCGTGACCACGATTGGTGGCTGCATTATCTCGGGTTTCTTCTTCGTAGCATTGACGTCTTCTCCCTATCGCCGGGACGCTATCCACCAGGGGCCGCTCATGCGGGTCTCTCCCGAATACTTTGAGATCCACCCCCTCACCAGCAAAGAGCCGACGTGCATCCCGTGGGACTTGCATCCCCGCATCACGGGCGGCCACGAGGACACCACTGCCAATGGCCCGTGCTTGTTCGTTCACGTGTCGCTTGACGGGCTCGAAAACGACCTGGTTTTTGACATGACCGGAACACCGATCACTTTTAGTCAACTTGAGCGCCTTGTCGCCTACTTCGTCGGCAAGCCGGAGGAACGCGCGAAGCTCGGCCAGCCGGAGGGCGCCCGACTCGTGCGTTCGCTCCTGACGGCCCCCTGACGCCCCCTGCTCAATCCACGCGAGCCGGAGAGGCCTCAGGCGCTCGTTTCCTCGGCGACCAGGATCTGCGCAAGCGCCAAGTCGAGGGGGCGCGTGACCTTCATGGATCGCTCGTCGCCCGCGACCGTGTGCACGGTCCCACCGATCGCCTCGACGAGGCCTGCGTCGTCCGTGGCCGCCCGGGCCTCGTCCGTACCCAGGGAGGCCCCCGCCTCGTGCGCGCGCATGAGAACGTCCCAGCGGAAGCCCTGCGGGGTCTGCACGGCCACCATGTCGGAGCGGCGGGGCGTACCGACGACCACCCCGGAGGCGTCCACGGTCTTGAGAGTGTCGGTGACGGGCAGGACCGGGATGACCGCGCCCGCGCCGCCGGCAACCGCGTCGATGACGCGCTCGGTGACCTGCGGGGGCGTCAGGGGCCGCGCCGCGTCGTGCACGAGGACGACCGTGTCCACCTCGCAGCTCCCGAGCGCAGCCAGGCCGAGGGCCACCGACTCCTGACGCGAACGATCGGAGCCGGCGACAACGGTGAGGTCGTCGATATCGGACAGGGCGCTGCGAAAATCATCGATCGACGAGGCCGGGGCCGTCACGACGATCGCACCCACTCCCCCGGCGCGTAGGCCGCGGGCCGCCCACCAAACAAGGGGGCGACCCG
>CAUTGT010000243.1:0-2955 GCA_963537735.1 uncultured Actinomycetaceae bacterium
CGATGCCGACGAGCTCCATGAGGTCCATCTGGCGGGACTCGTCCGAACGGCCCACGGGCGTCTCCGCCTCTTCCAGGTTCTGCTGGGTGGCGAAGGGCGTCATGCGGCGTGCCACGGCCTCGGCCTGAACGGCGGTGAGGCGGTCGGCGAACGCCTGCTCGGGCAGGGAGTCCATGGTGACCACGTCGACCACGTCCGCGCCCTTGTGATCAGGGTTGGGGTGGATGACGAGGCGCAGCGCGGTGTGCGACTTCATGGGGGTCCACTCGCGGGCGCGGGACATGATCGTCACGCCGCGCACGCCCACCGCCGAGCCGAAGGGAGAGTTGGGCGGGAACTCGGCGCCGTCGCACACGAGGAGGAGGTGGGGCCACTCGGGCATGTCGTCGCCCGGGCGGTACGCGCCACGCATCGCGATGTCGGGACCGATCATCTCGGCGAGCTCACGCGGGTCCGTCGAGATCATGCGGCCCGGGCCCACCGCGTCGCGCACGATGGAGGAGCGGGCCTGCGGCATCCACTTGACCCACTCCCAGTCGCCCAGTCGATCGGCCGAACACAGAACCGCGATCTTGAGCTTGGAGGGGTCGATGAAACACGCCAGGTGCATCATGATGGCGCGCATTTCGTCGTAGGCGCTTTCGCCGTCGCCGACGACCTCGATGTGACTGAAGTCGCCCAGGTAGAGGAACTTGCCGACGTTGTCCGTGTGGTCGTGGACGCCGATGAAGCGGTCCATGGCGGACAGGCACACGACGTCCATCTCCGTCATCGGGTCGATCGGGGGACGCTCGAAGATGAGGCCGAGGGGCTGGGTGCCCGATCCGTAACGGAACGTCAGCAGGTCGTACGTGTTGCCCTCGCGCGACCACAGGCGCGAACCGTTGGCGGCCAGCGTCACGAGGGCGTCGGGGGAGGGGTAGACCCAGTTGTAGAAGGCGCGCTGCTTCTTCGCGACCTTGCGCACGGACTCGCGCGTCTCAGCCAGGTAGGAGAGGTATTCGCGGCGCTGCGTCTTCACGCGCGTTCGGTACTGGGAGAACTGGCGGTAGATGTTGAAGCCGACCATGCCCAGCATGGCGACCAGCATGCCGCCGCCCATGAGCATCGAGCGCGTATTGTCGGGGTTCTGCTGCATGGCCATAAAGACCATGACGCCCGTCGAACCGAGCATCGGGACGACCATCATGAGGACGTTGCCGATCGATGCGGGCTCGGCCTTCTCCGGCGGCATCTGGATCGCTAGGGTGCCGGAGGGCTGCTCCGGAACCGCGGCAGTCCGCCGTTTCTTGCGTGTAACCATCAGGTCTCCTCGCGCTGTGCGCGTACGTGTTCGATGCGACTGCACCCAGTGTAGCTGAGTGGACTTCCAAGTTTTAACCGGCGGTTAGCGTCGGTGCATTACACTGGGCACTGTTGTTTACCTGAGAACGGAGGTTACATGAGCGCCACCATGGTGTCAGTGACTGTTGTCGACTCCGATGGCACCTCCGATTTCGCGGCTCCCGAAGGGACGACGGTCGCGGGCCTGTGCGCCATGCTGGAGATCGATCTGTCCCTTCCCTCCGTGCGCGTTTCCTACGCCGATGGGCGTCCCCTCGACGGCGCCGCTGTCCTCGGACGTGACCTGCCTGCAGGCTCGACGATCGCTCTGTCCAGTCGCGTCCTGTCCGCTCAGCAGGTCAACGAGGCCTCGGAACGCCAGGAGAACCAGTGGCTTTCCCCAGCCCTCGCCCTCCTCGGCTACTGCTTCATCGTGATCGGGGCGGTCAGCTCCCTGTGCCTCCTTCCGATGCTCGCAGATGCGGCCCTCGTCGGCTTCGCTCACCCCGAGGATGGCCCGAAGTGGGCCGTCGAAGCCGCGACAATTCCGCTGTGGGCGCGCGGTGTGTGTGGCGCCGTGTGCTGCGCTGCTTCCATCCTCCCGCTTTTTGCTTCGCGCGCGGTCCGTTCGAGGCCTGCCCTGCTGCTCCTGATGCCTGCGCTGGCCGGATACAGCGCGATCGGCTTCGTGTCGATGACCGGTATTCATGCCCTGTCGGTCGCTCCCGTGATCGGCGTGTGGGTTGCCCTCGCGGTTTCGCTGGCGGTCGTGTCGCTGACGACGACCCCCACCGCGCTGAGCGCCCTGTTCGCATGGATCGGCGCCACGGCGCTCGTCACGATCGGCGCGTACCCGATGCTCAGCCTCATTGACATCGCTCCGCTGGCTCTCCTCCTCGGGGTCTTCCTGTTCCTGATGGCGCCCCGTTTCGCGCTGCGCGTGCCCGACAGCCAGCTCGTTGACACCGCGTCGGTGCAGACGATCGCGTCGCGTATTCGCCAGCCTCCCGCACACAAGCCCAGCACGCTGACCGGCGGCCGCATGGCGGACGCCCTCGGGCACACCGATGCTCGGTACACGTTGCTGGTGGCCGCGTCGACGCTGTTCATCCTGGCGGGCGGTATTCCCCTGGCGTATACGGTGACTCCCGCGATCACGTTGGGCCGAGGCCTCGGAGGCTTCATCTTCGTCATCATGTCCATCCTGGTCCTGTTGACGGCCCCGCGGGGGGTGCGCACGCACGCGGGGCAGGTCCTGCCTCGCATCGCCGCGGCGGGGGTTGGCTGCGCGTTCCTGTTTGGCACCTGGGCGCAGTCCTGGACGGTGGGGAAAGGAGTCGGCAAGTCCTCGTTGTTCCCCCTGCTCCCGCTGGCGATTCTGCTGATCATCGCGATCGCGACGGTCCTGTGGATGACGCTGCATGTTCCTAAGGGCCACGCCGCCCTTTCTGGGACGATCCTCGACTTCGTGCAGACTTTCTGCATCTTTACGCTCCTCCCCGCGGCGGTTATCTCCTCGGGTCTCTTCGAGTTTGCTTGGAGGGCAATCCTGTAATGGCTGATACGACGAAGACTCCTTTCGCCCACGCGCCCGCATCCCGGCTCGTCGGCGCGTATCTCATCGACCTGCTG
>CAUTGT010000244.1:0-2955 GCA_963537735.1 uncultured Actinomycetaceae bacterium
TCGGGGTGGACGACGAAGCGAGCCTCGTGGCTCGATCTGACGGCGACCCAGTGGGCGTCAGTGACGGATGGCTTGGATCCCACGCATGTTTCTCTCATGCGCGAGGGATATCGCCTGTCGCGTGAATCGCGTTCGTGGCACTCGCGCACGGAGGTGACGCTCAGCTCGTTGGGCGAGCATGCCTACGCGTGGCTGTCACGCCTGGTGCGGGCTGGGGTTGAGCTCTACGCATCGACAGAAGCCGATGAGTTGGTGGTGCTCTCGCACGCGACGTGGGACGCGGACATTGATGTGCGCTCAGGTTCCGATGGCCTTGACGTTCGAGTTGTCGCACGTAACGGGGACGAGGTGATCACGAGGCCACGCATCGACCGTGACGCAAGCGTGCTGTTGCTGGATGGAGGCCGCGCGATCGCGCGCATCGAAGGGTTGGGAACGCTCGACGGTTTTCCTCTCGATCGTGGCCTGCATATTCCTGCTGAAGATGTCGCGCAGTTTCGGGGCACGTGGCTGCCCGCCCTCCTCAGGCGTTTTTCGATGGCATCCTCCGATGGGAGTTTTGACGCTCAGGCGCGGCCGGACGTGTCTCTTGTGGGAACGGTGCGTCGCGACGGGGAATCGGTCGTGATGCGCTGGTGGGCCGAGTATTGCCAGGGCGAGTCGCGCTCGCGCACCCCTGTGGCCCACTGCCTGGGCGACGAGGCCGTGGCCGAGATCGTCGAGCGTGTCGGGTCGTGGGGCCGCGGGTTGGACTCCGCCCTGTGGAGCGCACCTCCGATAACGGGGCGGCTGTCTCCGTGGCGCGTTCCCGTATTCTTGGAGACGGTTGTCGATTCTGAAGGCGTCGATGGCCTCGTGTGGGACGTTGCGGATGACGTGCGTGCGATTGACGTGCGAGAAGACGGCTTCGATGTCGATGTGAGCGTTGATGCGGTCGAGCGCGACTGGTTCGACCTCAACGTACGTCTGCGCCTCGGTGGCGTCACGATCAGTGTGCGCGACGCCCTCGAGGCGATCGCAGGCGGGCAGGACTACGTCGAGGTCGAGGGAACATGGGTGCGGCTCGACGGGGAACGTATTCGATCGTTGGCGGCTCTCTTGGAGGAAGCGCGCACCCTGGCGGGATGGGACGGCGAGGGGGTCAGGCTCACACCGATGCAGGTCGGCGTCGTCGACCTGTTCGCGAGCGCATCCGACCACGTACGTCTCAGTGACGCGTGGAGGACGCGGATCGCACCGCTGCGTGACGGTTCCGCGGATGAAGGTCTGCCGCCGGTGCCGTCGCTGAGTTCGATCCTGCGCCCGTACCAAAGGCGCGGACACGCGTGGTTGACGGCTCGCCTGTCCGGAGGCATTGGCGGAATTCTGGCCGATGACATGGGGCTGGGTAAAACCGTTCAGATCCTGTCGGCCGTGGCAGCGCTGCGCGCGCACACGCCTGCTGGTGACGCGTCTCCTGTTGTGGTTGTTGCGCCGACCTCCGTCGTCGGCGTGTGGCTAGAGCAGGCGCGCACCTTCACACCGCACCTGCGCGTACGCGCGGTGACGGAAACCGCCACGCGCCGTGGGACGACAATCCGGCAGGAGGTTGCCGATGCGGATATCGTCGTCACCTCCTACACGCTCGCCCGCTTGGAGGCGGAGCAGTGGAACCAGGTGCGCCTCGGCGGAGTCGTCATCGATGAAGCGCAAGCGGTGAAAAACCCTCGCACCGCAACCTACCGTACGCTTCGCGATCTTGAGTCACCCTGGAAGTTGGCGGTCTCTGGTACCCCCATTGAAAACTCGCTCGGGGATCTGTGGTCGTTGCTGTCCTTGACGTGCCCCGGCCTCCTGCCCCCGTGGGAGACGTTCCAGCAGCAGGTGCGAAGGCCCATCGAAAACGGCGCGGATCCAGCGATGCTCGGGCGTTTGACGGCCTATGTTGCACCCTTCGTCCTGCGTCGCACGAAGGAGGAGGTTGCTCCGGATCTGCCCGATAAGATCGTCGATATCGTACGCGTCGATTTGGGCAAGGAACACCGCCATATCTACGACCAGTACCTGGCGCGCGAGCGCGCGCGGATTCTTGATCTGTTGCGCGACGTGGATGCGAACCGAATGAGCGTGCTCGCGTCGATTACGAGGCTGCGGCAGCTCGCGCTCGATCCGGCTCTTGTTGAGGAATCGTATGCGCACGTGGGGTCGGCGAAAATTGAGTACCTGGCGGATCGCCTGGACGAGATCGTGCCACTCGGGCATCAGGCGCTGGTGTTTAGCCAGTTCACCTCGTTCCTGGAGCGTATCCGACACATGCTTGAGCGCCGTGGAATATCCGTCGTGCAGCTCGATGGATCGACGCGTGGTCGCGCTGAGGTCATCGAAAAGTTCCGCTCGGGCGGTGCGCAAGTTTTTCTTATTTCGCTGAAGGCTGGCGGCTCCGGCTTGACCCTCACCGAGGCGGACTACGTCTACGTCATGGATCCCTGGTGGAATCCTGCCGCCGAGGAGCAGGCAATTGATCGCGCGCACCGCATCGGTCAGACGAAGAAGGTCAACGTCTATCGAATGGTCGCGACGGATACGATCGAAGCGAAGGTTGTGGAACTCCAGGATCGTAAACGCCAGCTCATTTCCTCGGTGATGAACGGGACCGGGACGGGCGCTCGCTTGAGCGAGGCGGACCTGCGCGGGCTCCTCGACTAAGGGGCGGTGACGCCCCTCGGGCGCACGGCGACCTTTAGGCCGGCGCGAGTTCGCACGGCCTCGAGGGCGTCGCGCACGTCGGACAGCTCATACTCGTGTGTGATGAGTGGCGACAGGTCGATGCGTCCGCTCGAGAGCGCATCAACGGCCGCCGCATAGTCCTCAAGGGTCGCGTTGGCGCTACCGCTGACGGTGAGTTCGCGGTAGTGCACGAGGTTTGGGTCGATCTGTGCCACTGCCCCCGCGGGGAAGCCTGCGAAGAAGGAAACG
>CAUTGT010000245.1:0-2941 GCA_963537735.1 uncultured Actinomycetaceae bacterium
CCCGACAGCGCGACGGCAGCGAGCAGCAGGGACGAGGTGGCCGCACATGCGCGACGGGACACGAGAGAGGACATATTTTTCTCCTACTTTCAGACTGGTCAATCATATGCGACGAACGGGTCGCCGTGTCAATAAACGGTCAGATTGATGCGGGTGGGGTGTTCGCCAGCTGGGCGGCGACCACACCGAGCTCACGGTGGACGACCTGCGCGCGGCCCGGAACGGCTCGCTTGGGCTTGACACCGTTGATGATCGCGCCCTCGCTGGGGTTACCGGACAGGAGGATGCCGGTGACCGCCAGGTCGTTCATCATCTGCAGGACCTTCTCGTAGGCCGCACGCGACGCGCCACCCATACGACGGGTGATGATCACGTGCAGGCCGATGTCGGCGGCCTGCGGCAGCAGATCGATGAGCTCCATGAGCGGGTTGCCCGACGTCGTCGCGACCAGGTCGTAGTCGTCGACCAGGATCCACACCTCGGGCCCCGACCACCAGCTGCGGTCGCGAATCTGCTCGGGAGTCACGTCCGAACCCGGCAGGCGCGTGCGCAGGAAGGCTGCGAGCTCGCGCATCTGCTTCATCGCCTCGGCGTGGTTCGTCAGGTAGCGAAGCTGGTAGTCCTGCGGAACCGCGCCCATGAGCGTGCGGCGCATGTCGATCGACAGGATCTTCGCCTCGCCCGGCGAGTACAGGCGCGTGACCTCGGAAATGATCGAGCGCAGGAACGTCGTCTTGCCCGTCCGGCCGTCGCCGAACAGGTACAGGTGCGATTCCGCGCGCGTGTTGAACAGGAGCGGTCCCAGGCGAGACTCCTCCACGCCCAGGATCATGTCGCCACCGCCGCGCGGCAGGATCTGCGGATCCGGCACCTGCGCAAGGATCTCGGCGATCGTGACATTCTCGGGCAGCAGGCGCAGCTTCGGGCCCTCACCGTGGACCAGCGACTCGCGGATCTTTGCGACCGTGCGCGCAACACCCTGCGACACAGTCGATGGATCCGGATCGTCGTCTGCGCGCGGCAGACCGATCATCATCTCGTGGCCCACCATGTCGATGCCTCGACCCGGGCGGCCCTTCGGAATACGGGCGGCGCCCTCGCGGTTGACGATCGACTCCTTCGGGTTCGCCGTGTGCAGCTCCAGGCGCGAACCGAAGATGTCCTGCGCCTCCGAACGGATGTCCATCCAGCGGGCTGCCGACACGATCAGGTGAACGCCCAGCGACAGGCCGCGGCTCATCATCGTCGTCACCGTGCGGTCCAGGCCGTCGAACTCGGAGCGCAGCGCGCCCCAGCCGTCGATCACCAGGAACACGTCGCCGTAGCCGTCGTCGTAGCGTCCTTCCAGGCGCCCGCGACGGTAGGTGTCCATCGAGTCGATGCCGTGCGCGCGGAAGTAACGCTCGCGGTCGTCCATGATCGCCGCGATCTCGGCGATCATACGCGTGCGCACCTCCTCGGTGTCGCGCGTCGCGATGCCCGCCACGTGTGGGGCGCCCGCAAATCCTGCGAACGTGCCGCCACCGAAGTCCATGACGTAGAACTGGACTTCCTGGGGCGTGTAGGTCAGCGACAGGGCCTGCACGATCGTGCGCAGCGCCGTCGACTTACCCGTCTGCGGGCCGCCGACCAGCGCGAAGTTACCGCCCGCGCCCGACAGGTCCAGGATGAGGGTCTCGCGACGCTGCTCGAGCGGCAGGTCGACCGTGCCAATGGGCACGCGCAGGGAACCGGACTCGCGCCACGCGCGCGACACGAAGCCAAGCTCCGGGTCCGGGCGCAGGTCGGGCATGAGGGTCGCGAAGGTATCCGGGACCTCCAGCGGCGGCAGCCACACCTGGTGCGCCGGGTAGCCCTTGCCCTTCATCTTCGCCACGGCGATGTCCATCTCGGACATGTCCGCCCAGACCTCGTCGCCAGCCAGAACGACTTCCTGGTTCTGGTCGACCTCTTCCTCCTCGCCCAGGTCCTCGCGCGTGATGACGGGAGCGACCGTGAACGGCAGGATCTCGATCGGTGCGGTCGGCGCGCCGGCCGTCGAGGCCTCGGAAATCGACGCAAGCGTACGCGCCGGCGGGGGAGCGGCCACGTAGGACGCGCGGAAACGGACGAGGCCGTCGCCGCCCGCCTTCAGGAAGCCCGAACCGGGCAGCGGGGGCAGCTTCGCGGCGTCGGGAATACCCAGGACCTCGCGAGAGTCGTTCTCTGTGAAGGTCTTGAGGGCAATGCGGTACGACAGGTGCGACTCCAGGCCGCGCGCCTTACCCAGGTCCATCTTCTGCGAGGCGAGCAGCAGGTGCACCGACAGGGATCGGCCCAGACGACCGATCATGATGAAGACCTCGCCGAACTCCGGCTTGGCCATGAGCATTTCCGTGAACTCGTCCAGGACGATGAACAGGGCCGGCAGCGGCGGGAACTCGTGCTTGCCCGCGAGGCGATCCGCCTCGTAGTCGGACACGTTCGCGTAGTTGCCCGCCTGGCGCAGAACCTCCTGGCGGCGCACCATCTCGCCCTGCAGCGCGTCCTGCATACGGTCGACCAGGGAGAGCTCCGACTCCAGGTTCGAGATCATGGCCGACACGTGCGGCAGGTCCGACATGCCGGCGAACGTCGCGCCACCCTTGAAGTCGACGAGAACCAGGTTCAGCTGCTCCGGAGAGTGAGTGAGCGCCAGGGCGAGCACGAGGGTACGCAACACCTCGGACTTACCCGAACCGGTCGCGCCGATCAGCAGGCCGTGTGGACCCATACCCTGCTGGGCGGATTCCTTAATGTCCAGGACCACGGGGCGGCCCTCGGGCGTGACGGCGAAGGGGGCGGCGAGGCGCTCGCGGCCCTCGCGGCGCCGCCACTGCTTCTCCGGGTCGAAGTCGCGGATATCGCCGATGCCGACGAGCTCCATGAGGTCCATCTGGCGGGACTCGTCCGAACGGCCCAC
>CAUTGT010000246.1:0-2914 GCA_963537735.1 uncultured Actinomycetaceae bacterium
GGGGCGCGGTGGGCGGGCACGCCCGGGTGCGCCGCTTGTCACCCCTGGGGGCTGCCCGGCGTGGCGGTGCGTGAGGCGCGTGGCGCTTCATAGGATGGGCGCATGATCAACACGCGACGCATTCTTGCCGTGACCTCCCTGTCCGCCCTCGCTCTGGGCGTTGCCGCCTGCTCCCCGCAGGGCACGCAGTCCCAGTCGGGGTCGACGGCCTCGTCCGCCTCCCCGAGCGCTTCCGCCTCTCAGACCGACATGCCTGCCCAGAGCGGCGCTGGCCCCCAGAGCGGCGTGCCCGACGAGGGCAACCAGGCCCCCGAGGTCAACGTCGCCGACAACGATCAGCGTTGCGACCTGACGAACCTGCAGCCCTCCATCGACTCTCAGCAGGAGGCGGGCGGAACCTCCTACGTGGACATCGGCTTCACGAACGAGGGACCCTCGTGCTGGATTGACGGCTTCCCGCAGATTATTTTCTCCGGCGGTGGCGCGGTTCTTTCGACGGCCGTGCGTGACGGCGAGGATCCCGGCAATGTCTACACGATCGCTCAGGGCGGCCGCGTGGGCGTGACCCTGACGGCAGAGTCGACGGATGGGGTCGACGGATGTAACCCCGCTGATTCGGAGTTGGTTGACATCATGCCCGAGGCGGGCACGGGCGCGACGAGCCTGCAGCTCACCCTGCGCGTGTGCCAGGAGATGCCCTCGGTGTCGGTGAGCCCCTTCGAGCCGCGTTCCTGAGGACAAGGACACCACTTCTACGATGTAGGCGGGCGGCGAGACGGATGACGTTTCGCCGCCCGCCTGCGTTTATTGGCCCGGCGTTTGCCTTTTCGACGAAGGTCATGGTCGCTTCTGGTGACGGAATATGAGATTTGGGCGCGTGCTGCTAGGCTGAACAGCTGGAAGAAGTCGCGCATCCGCAGCGTCACACCGAGGCGACCGCGTTGGTGCGCGTGGCCCCTTCTTCGCCGGTGCACGCGCGAGCCGATCGCGCGTATCCGAGATAACTGAGATCTTTAAGGAGACACTCCCATGGGTATGCGTTCCACGACGCAGGCATTCCAGTTCAACGTGCCGTTCGAGCAGCTGTTCCAGCTCGCTACCCCGGCCGCGCAGTCTGTTCCGAAGGCGACCGTGACGCTCGCCGACCCCAACCGCCAGGTTGTCACCTTCGACACCCCGTTCGGCATGATGTCCTGGGGCGAGAAGATCGTTGTGGGCTTCATCCCCTCCGAGGGCAGCACCGTCGTTGAGGTCACCTGCACGACCAAGGGTCTGCCCAACCTCATGCAGGACAGTCTTAACCGCAAGCTGATCGCGCAGTTCGTGACCGCTCTGTCCAACCTCGCGCAGACGACCGCCGTGGAGGTCGAGCGCTCCTGACGGCCCGTGAGCGTGCATCTCGGCCCCGGCCTCGTCGATTCATGAACGAGGCCGGGGCCGAGCTTCGTGCAGTAGACGTACCGTTTGCGGTGGGGGAGAGCGCGCGCGATAGGCTGGGCGCGTGAGTGCCCTCGGGCGCCGTACAGCAGGAGAGGATGTGCATGAACAAGTTTGCGCCGCCCACAGGCGACGACGACGTCGCTGCCGGGACCGTACCCGTCACCCAGTCTGGCGCCGCGCAGCCGGCGCCCGGACCGAATTCCGCGTGGAACCAAGGGGCTGCCGCACCGGCTCCTGCGGGGTACCCCGGCGCTCACATGACGAGGCCCAACTACGGCACCTTCAACGAGGTCACAGACAATGATGGAAGATCGCGTGGGCGATGGCTCATCTGGGGCATCGGGCTGACATGCGCCGCGTTCTTCATGTCGGTGGGCATCAAGGGCGACGGGTGGCTCTACATGGCGGCTGTGATCATCGGCGCCGTTGTCTGCCTGTTGCTGGGAGTGACGGAAGCAAGCTGGTCGCGCTGGCTCGTCAGTATCGTATCGGCATCCGATGGAACGATCGTCGTGCGTCCCAGCAGCGCCAGGATGTTCCTGCGTGTCTTTGAAGCCCTCCTTGTCGCCGTGGCTGGAGTGTGTTTCTTCTCCTCGCAACTGTTCAGTGTGGATACCGATATCAGGAGTTTCGCACGTGGTGGCATGCTGACGGCCGTGGTCGTCGTTCTCTATTTGCTGAGCAAGATCGCTGGGCCTCAGAGCCACGAGCGCATCGTCGTCAGCCAGCAGTGCGTGGACCTGTGGGGCATGGGCGGCATCCACTACTCGATCCCGTGGCGTGATCGGCCCACTGTGATTGGTCAGCGTAACGGCCGCAAGACTTTGTTTATCAGTGCGGGGCAGGACATCGAATGCCTCGTCGTGTTCACGAGACTGCGGATCCGGCCGTCGTGCGTGCGGAGCCTGCTCACCTACTACCAGACGACGCCGGGTGCGCTCGACCGCATTTCCGCCCCCGAGGCGTGCGAAGAAGCGATGATGGCGCTCGGCTGGCGCAAGCGTTGAACCCGTCGTGCTCGGCGCACGCACTGCGTCCTCCCCGGCTGTGCCCGGTCCGGGGAGGGTGGACGTTACTGTCCGGAGATGTCTGTGAGCGTCCAGCGCTGAGACTTGGCGGCGTCGGAGCACTGCGAGATGACCGCTTGCGTGCTCTGCTGTGTTGTGTCGCCCGGGATCGTCAGGCACAGGCCGGACGCACGGTTTTCGAGCTGGCCGTTCTCGTTGAGATCCCACATCTGGGATTCCAGAGCCGGGTAGCAGGTCCACATGTGCGCGACCGTGCCCTCCTTGGTGTAGCCGCCCAGGACGTCGACGCAGCGGTCGCCGATGCGGATGTGCCCGTCACCCTCGTAGATGACAGTCTGCGCGGCGCTGTTTCCGGAGCAGTTGCTGTTCCACACGGGGGTGCCGTCGGCTCCTGCCGGATCCTGGGAGGTCAGGCACTGGCCGAGGCCGTTGCGCAGCTGGCCGAC
>CAUTGT010000247.1:0-2912 GCA_963537735.1 uncultured Actinomycetaceae bacterium
GCCGGGCAGCGTGCGGATGTCCAGCTCGAGGATGGCGTGGGAGGGCATGACGTTGATGGGCCCACCCGAATGGGCGACCGTCTGGGCGACGGTCACGTGGGAGATCGCGTGGGCGAACGCCGCCAGGTCACCGAACTCGGCGTAGTCGCCCTCGTAGGTGCCGTTGATGAGGCTGGTTTCGGTCGTTTCATCGAACTCGAAGGCGCGCACGAAGCCCGCCCAGACCTCGTCCGTGGCGGTGGGCCAGCGGGCTGAGGACAGCGCCGCGCTCACCTGGGCGAGCCGCTCGACGGCGCTCGTGCGGCCGAGTGGAACCGAGCCGTGGCCGGCGTCGCCCCGGATGTGCAGGCGGCGCTGGGCGGCGCCCTTTTCGCCGACGACCACGACGACGCTGTCGCCTCCGCGGTGCCCGCGAATGTGCGCGCCTCCCATTTCGGACAGGGCGGCGTCCCACGGGAGGGCATCCGGCCGGTGCTCGCCGATCCACGGGACGCCGAGTCCTCCTCGTGCTTCCTCGTCTGCGGCGGCCACGAACACCAGGGAACGCGCGGGAGGATTGCCGTCCTGGGCGCGGCGGGCGACCTCGCGAGTCACGACGGCCATCGCGGCGGTCAGGTGGAGCATGTCGACCGTACCGCGCCCCCACATGACGTCGTCCTCAATCTGCGCGCCAAAAGGATCGCGCATCCACTTGCTCTCGTCCACGGGCACGACGTCCGTGTGACCGATGAGGGCCAGCGGCGTGCCGGCGCTGCGCGGATCCTCGCCCTCGACCGTGACCACAAGCGACGTGCGACCCGGGTGCGGGGTGATCCGTTCAATTGACACGGGCAGGCCCGCGAAGAACTCCTCAAGGAGGTCGGCGGCGCGCTCCTCTCCGCCCGAATCGGCGGTCAAGTCGTTGACGCAGCCCAGGCGCACCAGGTGCCCCAACAGGTCGACGGTCTGGTCGCCCAGCGATTGCGCGCTCATGTTCTCCCCTTCCGCGCGGGGGCCTCGGCCCGGCTCCCCTGCCTGACACCACGGTATCCCCACGCGCTCCGCTTCACCCGACCGCGCCACGAGAGGGACTTTTGTAACGGCGCGTGTGAGCAACCCGCCGGGCGCCACGAGGCCCAGCATTGGACCGAAATGCCCGGTGAAACGTAGGCTAGTGGGGCAAACAGTCCACGACTCGGATGGAGACAACTCAATTATGGCCATGAACACCCGTGCGCAGGCGCCTCGCGTGCCCGACCGCGCCGCCCCCGAAGGCCTCGAAGCCAAGTGGGGTGAGGCCTGGGAAAGCCAGGGCACCTACGCTTTTGACCGCAGCGCGACGCGCGAGCAGGTGTACTCGATCGACACTCCCCCGCCGACGGTATCCGGCTCCCTGCACATCGGCCATGTTTTCTCCTACACGCACACCGACGTCGTGGCCCGCTACCAGCGCATGACCGGCAAGTCCGTGTTCTACCCGATGGGCTGGGACGACAACGGCCTGCCCACCGAGCGCCGCGTGCAGAACTACTTCGGCGTGCGCGTGGATGCCACCCTGCCCTACGACCCCGACTTCGAGCCCCCGCACGTGGGCGGCGACGGCAAGTCGATCAAGGCTCGCGACCAGAAGCCGATTTCCCGTAAGAATTTCGTGGAGCTGTGCGAGCGCCTCACCCAGGAGGACGAGGCTCAGTTCGAGGCGCTGTGGCGCTACCTGGGCCTGAGCGTGGACTGGAAGCAGAACTACCAGACGATCGGCGCGCGTGCGCGCAAGGTCGCCCAGGCTGCGTTCCTGCGCAACCTGGCGCGCGGCGAGGCCTACCAGGCCGAGGCCCCGGGCCTGTGGGACGTCACCTTCCAGACGGCGGTCGCCCAGGCTGAGCTGGAGAGCCGCGAGTACCCGGGCTTCTACCACCGCCTGGCCTTCCACATCACCGACGCGGAGGCCGCCGCGAAGGCTGCCGCCGCCGGCGCGCCCGTGGAGGACGGCGTGGACGTGTGCATCGAGACGACACGTCCCGAGCTGCTGGCCGCCTGCGTCGCTCTGATCGCCCACCCGGACGACGAGCGCTACAAGCCGCTGTTCGGCACGACGGTCGCCTCCCCCGTGTACGGCGTCGAGGTGCCGATCCTGCCCCACCCCGAGGCCGAGATGGACAAGGGCGCGGGCATCGCCATGTGCTGTACCTTCGGCGACACGACCGACATCGACTGGTGGCGTGACCTGGAGCTGCCGCTGCGCGCGATCCTGCGCAAGGACGGCCGCATCATCACCGAGACCCCCGAGTGGATCACGACCGACGCGGGCCGCGCGGCTTTCGAGGAGATCACGGGCAAGACGACGTTCTCCGCACGCGAGGCCGTGGTGGCCGCCCTGCGCGAGTCGGGCGAGCTGAAGGGCGAGCCGACCAAGACGATGCGTCAGACCAACTTCTTCGAGAAGGGCGACAAGCCCCTCGAGATCGTCACCTCGCGCCAGTGGTACATCCGTAACGGTGGCCGCGCGTGGACGAACCCGGCCTCGGGCGCGGACCTGAACGAGGAGCTCATCGGCCGCGGCCGCGAGCTGGAGTTCCACCCCGACTTCATGCGCGTGCGCTACGAGAACTGGGTGAAGGGCCTGAAGGGCGACTGGCTGGTCTCCCGTCAGCGCTTCTTCGGCGTACCGTTCCCGCTGTGGTACCGCGTGGACGCGGACGGCCAGGTCAACTACGACGACATCATCACCCCGTCTGAGGCCGCTCTGCCGGTCGACCCGTCGACGGACGTTCCGGAGGGCTACACGGAGGATCAGCGCGGCGTGGCCGGCGGCTTCGTGGGCGAGCTGGACATCATGGACACATGGGCGACGTCCTCCCTGTCCCCGCAGCTGGCGTGCGGCTGGCTGGATGACGAGGACCTGTTCGCTCGCACGTACCCGATGGATCTGCGCC
>CAUTGT010000248.1:0-2909 GCA_963537735.1 uncultured Actinomycetaceae bacterium
CCGGGGGAATCTCGGTGGCGCGGGCCATCGGGTCGGCCTTCTCGAACCAGTTGCCGCCGGGGCCCTGAATCTCGAACTTGTAGCGGGCGCCAACCCCGACCTCGGGAACGAAGATCTCCCACACGCCGGAAGAACCCAGCGAACGCATCGAGGTCTGCGTGCCGTCCCAGAAGTTGAACTCGCCGACGACGCGCACGGCGCGGGCGTTGGGGGCCCACACGGCGAAGGCAGTACCGGTGGTCTCGCCCAGCTCGTCGCTGTAGGTCTTCACGTGCGCGCCCAGGACGTTCCAGAGGTTCTCGTGACGGCCCTCGGAGATCAGGTAGGTGTCCATCTCACCCAGGGTGGGCAGGTAACGGTAGGGATCGTCGCGGACGATCGTGTCTTCGCCGTATGTAATAGACACACGGTAGGCGGTGATCTCCTTACCGGGCAGGGCCGCGACCCAGACGCCGCCGCGCTCGTGCGTGGCAGCGTAGGCGCCGGTGGGGGTGATGATGTCGACCGCGTCGGCCAGGTGCGCGACGACGCGGATGGTGACGCCGTCGTCACCGAGGTGGGCGCCCAGCACGGAGTGGGGCGAGTAGTAGGAGCCTGAGGCAACGGCGTCGAGGATGTCGTCATTGACCGGGATCGGCGTAAGTGCGAAGCTCATGGATGTTCCTTACTCCAGAAGGGTGAACCGCTCAGTTCACTGGTGTTGTTAAGTCTATCGTCTGACCGGCAAAAAAGGGAGCCGGGTCTCATATTGACGGGGGTTATGGAGGGGGGCCATGCGCCCGGCGGTACGGCGTGGTAGCGCCGGGCGCACGAGCCTCGTTAGGCCTGTGCCCAGGGCGAGGAGTGGGCGGGCTCGACCTTGAAGACGTGGCCCAGGCGCGTCACGGGGGACAGCGACACCCAGTTGGACGAACCCCACACGTAGGAGCGTCCGTCCAGCTCGTCGACGACCGTAATGTGACCACCCGGGGTAGCCAGGCCCATCTCCTCCAGATCCAGCTCGACCGAGGCGTCCACGCCCTGGTGCGGATCCAGGGAGATCACGCAGATGACGGTGTCGGTCTTGCCGTCCGACGTGAACTTGCCGGGCATCTGACGCGAGAACGCGATGAGGCGATCCGAGGACGTCGGGTGGATGCGGATCTGGTGGAGCTGGCGCAGCGCGGGATGCTTGGCTCGTGCGGCGTTGAGCAGCGTGAAGAGACGCGAGATGCCGATCGGCTCGGCGTCCTCCCAGCGGCGCGGGCGGAACTCGTACTTCTCGTTGTTGTTGGGCTCCTGGTAGGTGCCGCGCGGCTCGTTCTCGACGAATTCGTAGCCGGAGTAGATGCCCCACGTGGGTGCACCCAGGGCGGCGAGCATCGCGCGGATCGCGAAGATCGCGGTGCCGCCGTCCCACATCTGCGGGGTCAGGATATCGTGCGTTGTGGGCCAGAAGGCCGGGCGCATGAGGTGGGCGGTCTCCTCGGAGATCTCGCGCAGGTACTCCTCGATCTCGTCCTTGGCGGTCCTCCACGCGAAATACGTGTAGGACTGGTCGAAGCCGATCGCGCCGAGCGTGCGCATCATGGCGGGGCGAGTGAATGCCTCGGCCAGGAAGAGCGTGCCCGGGTACTGCGCCTTGATGTCGGCGAGCAGACGCTCCCAGAAGGGGATGGGCTTCGTGTGCGGGTTGTCGACGCGGAAGATCGTCACGCCGTGGTTGATCCACAGCTCGATGACGTCGCGCACCGCCTGGTAGATGCCCTCCGGGTCGTTGTCGAAGTTCAGGGGGTAGATGTCCTGGTACTTCTTGGGCGGGTTCTCCGCATACGCGATGGTGCCGTCGGCGCGCGTCGTGAACCACTGCGGGTGTTCCTTGACCCACGGGTGGTCGGGGGAGCACTGGAGGGCCAGGTCGAGAGCAACCTCCAGGCCGAGGCCTCGGGCGCGCTCGACGAAGCGGTCGAAGTCGGCGAAGTCGCCGAGATCGGGGTGGATGGCGTCGTGGCCGCCCTCGGGGGAGCCGATGCCGTAGGGCGAACCCGGGTCGCCGGGAGCGGCCTCCAGGGAGTTGTTCTTGCCCTTGCGGTGCGTCGTGCCGATCGGGTGGATCGGGGTCAGGTAGACGACGTCGAAGCCCATGCCGGCGATGCGCGGCAGGTCCTCGGCGGCGCCCGCGAGCGTACCGGAGACCCACGTGCCGTCCGGGCGCTGGAAGGCGCCCGCCGAGCGCGGGAAGATCTCGTACCATGCGCCCGCCAGAGCCTTCGTGCGTGCCACGTCGAGCGGGTAGACGCGGGAGGAGTCCAGCAGGTCGCGCAGCGGATGGTCGCGGAAGATGAGGCGCACGCGCGAGGAGATGCCCGCAGAGAGGCGCTGCTGGGCGGAATGACTGGTGTCGCGCAGGCGGCGCGCCGCGTCGGTCAGGACGTCAATGTCCGAGGCCGGGGGGCGCTTCTGGGAGGGGTTGCCGTAGGCGGTACCTTCGGCCGCGCGCTCCATGAGGAGGGCGCCCTCCTCAAGCATGAGCTCGACGTCGACGCCGGCTCCGACCTTCACCGTCGCGTCGTGACGCCACGTCGCGTAGGGATCCGACCAGGAATCCACGCGGAAAGACCACGCGCCGGGGACGTCGGCGGCCACCCAGGCCTCGTACCTGTCGAGGCCGGGGGCAATGTCCACCATGCGCGTGCGGGAGTATTCACCTCCGTCCGGGCGCAGCAGGACGGCCTCGGCGGCGAATGCGTCGTGTCCTTCGCGGAACACGGTCGCACGAATGGGGAAAGGCTCGCCTTCGGTCGCCTTGGCGGGAAGCGTGCCGTCTTCGATGACGGGGAACACTTCAATGATCGGGATACGGGGCAACAGTTTCTCGCTCACGAGACCCACAGTAGCCTATGGATGCGCGCACGTGAAAGTGAGGCCCA
>CAUTGT010000249.1:0-2901 GCA_963537735.1 uncultured Actinomycetaceae bacterium
TCACAGTCTAGCGAAAATGTGCGCATGCCGATAGCGCTCACGCACATATGTTGCATAGTCGCTTACCCTGTCACCATGACATCCCTCGAAGCTCTCGTCCGCGACTGGGTGGACTATCTGCGCGTTGAGAAGGGGGCGTCTGCACATACAGTTTCAAACTATCGCCGCGACGTTGCCCGCTACGCGTTTGACATGAAGAGTCGAGGAAAGGTCAACGTCGAAGACGTCAGCGCTTCGGACATTGAGGATTACACGATGCGCCTGGCATCTGGGCAGGTCACGGGAACTCCGGCGGCTGCCTCGTCGGTGGCGCGCGCGACAGCCGCTATCCGCGGACTCCACAAGTATGCGCTGACCGAGGGGGCTGTCGGAACCGATGCAGCTGCGCAATTGCACGCCCCGCGTCAGGGCCGCCACCTCCCCAAGGCTCTGTCCGTCGACGAAGTGGGACGGCTGCTGGACGCCGCCCACGCCGACGATTCTCCTATTGGACTGCGCGACGCCGCCCTCCTCGAGCTCCTCTACGCGACGGGAGCCAGGGTCTCCGAGGCCGTCTCGCTCAGCGCCGACGACCTCGACCTGGACGGCGACGTACCTGTCGTGCGCCTGTTCGGCAAGGGACGTAAAGAACGGATCGTCCCCGTCGGGTCGTTCGCCGTGGATGCCCTCGACGCGTATCGGGTGCGCGCCCGCCCAGCGCTTGCTGCACGAGGCCGGGGATCCACCGCGTTTTTCCTGAACTCCCGGGGAGGCGCGCTGTCCCGGCAGAGCGCATGGACCGCCATCCGGCGCGCGGCGGAAGCTGCCGAGCTGGGGGAGCGCGTGTCCCCTCATACGCTGCGGCACTCTTTCGCGACGCACCTGCTCGAAGGCGGCGCGTCCGTCCGTGAGGTCCAGGAGCTTCTCGGGCACGCGTCGGTTGCGACGACGCAGATCTACACCCAGGTAACCGCCGCTGCGTTGCGCGAAGTCTTCACGCTCTCGCACCCTCGGGCGCGTGGCACCGACGCATCGGCGCGGTGATGAATTAGGATGGGGGCGTGACCACGAACTCGCACCCTACGCTGACGCCCGACCTGAACGAAGAGCCGGTCGATTTCCCCGTGCCCGCGCCGCTGTCGGGCCACGGTCCCGCTCGCGTGATCGCCATGTGTAATCAGAAGGGTGGTGTCGGTAAGACGACGACCACCATCAACCTGGGTGCTGCGCTGGCTGAGTATGGTCGTCGCGTCCTGATCGTGGACTTCGATCCCCAGGGTGCTGCTTCCGTTGGTCTGGGCATTAACGCGCTCGACATGGAGCAGACCATCTACACGCTGCTCATGAACCCGAAGGCGGACGTCAAGGCGACGATCTGCCATACGTCGACGGAGAACCTCGACATCATTCCGGCGAACATCGACCTGTCCGCCGCCGAGGTGCAGCTCGTGAACGAGGTTGCCCGCGAGAGCGCTCTGGCCCGCGTCCTGCGTCACGTCGAAGCTGATTACGATGTGGTGCTCATCGACTGCCAGCCCTCCCTCGGTCTGCTTGCGGTTAACGCCCTGACCGCCGCTCACGGCGTCATCGTCCCCGTGGAGGCTGAGTTCTTCGCGCTGCGTGGCGTGGCCCTGCTGGTCGAGACCATCGAGACGGTCCGCGATCGCATCAACCCGCGCCTGAAGATCGACGGCATCGTCGCCACGATGGTCGATTCGCGCACCCTGCACTCGCGCGAGGTTCTCCAGCGCCTGCATGAAGCCTTCGGCGACCTCGTGTTCGATACCCGTATCGGACGAACGATCAAGTTCCCGGACGCGTCGGTGGCCACCGAGCCGATCATTTCCTACGCTCCCAACCACGCGGGCGCCCACGCGTACCGTCGACTCGCGCGGGAAGTCATCGCCCGTGGCGACGCGGCCTGACAACCTCGAGGTTCAGGGCGAGTTCGACCTCTTTGCGGTCTCGCTCCCGGTTTTTGAGGGCCCTTTCGATCTTCTTCTGTCGCTGATCGCGCGCAAGAAACTCGATATCACCGAGGTTGCACTCGCACAGGTGACCGATGAGTTCATCGCGTTCATGAAGGCATCCCCGGACCTGTCGCGCACGACGGAATTCCTCGTCGTCGCGGCGACGCTCCTGGACATGAAGGCCGCGCATTTGCTCCCACGTGTCGACGAGGAGGACAACGCGTCTGAGGCCGACCTGGAGGCCCGCGATCTCCTGTTCTCGCGGCTCCTGCAGTACCGGGCTTTCAAGGAGGCGGCGAAACATATCGACGCTCGGATGGGGGAGTACGGCACGTACGTCGCCAGGGATGTGCCCCTCGAGCCTCATTTTGCGGCCCTCTTACCCGAGCTTCGGTGGCACACAACCCCCGAGGACCTCGCGCGTCTGGCCGCGGATGCCCTGTCGTCGACGAGCCCGACGGTTCAGGTTGCCCATCTGCACGATCCCGTTGTTCCCGTGCGCGAGCAGGCTCTGCTCGTTTCGTCAATGCTCGCCGAGGCTGGGCGCATGACGTTCCATGAGCTCGTCGAGGACGCCCCGACGCGCGCTGTTGTAGTCTCTCGCTTCCTCGCCCTTTTGGAACTCTACCGGCGCGGAGTCGTTGAGTTCGAGCAAGACGGGGCACTCGGCACGCTGACGATTCAGTGGACCGCCAGCGAGGGCAGTATCGACATTGACGTGGACGACTATACGGGTGCCGGTGTCGCGAACTCGGCCACGGCCACGTCCCCGAACGGGGGAGCGATTGAGACAGAAGGAGGAGACGCCGATGAGTGAGAACACGCTGCGCGGCCCGATCGAGGCGATCTTGATGGTGGCCTCGGAGCCGGTTGCCGCGTCCGATCTCGCCGACGTGCTCGGCGCGAGCGTTGAGGACGTCGAGGTGCAGCTGCGCGGGCTTGCCGCTGAGTA
>CAUTGT010000250.1:0-2897 GCA_963537735.1 uncultured Actinomycetaceae bacterium
TGCAGTACACGGAGGACATGCGCCCCGCCGACCTGGCGGACTTCATGCACACGCTCCCCCAGGACCGCAAGATGGCGGTCGCCATGCAGCTGACGGACGCGCGCCTCGCCGACGTGCTCGAGGAGCTGGGTAACGACGACCGTATCGCGATCGTCTCTGCGCTGGAAGCCGCCCGAGCCGCCGACGTCCTGGACGTCATGCAGCCCGACGACGCGGCCGACCTCGTCGCCGAGCTGCCCACCGCGAAGGCTCAGTCCCTGCTCGCCCTCATGGAGCCCGAAGAGGCCGAGGACGTGCGTCGACTCATGACCTACGACGAGTCGACGGCGGGTTCGCTCATGACGACCGAGCCGGTCATTTTCGGCCCCAACGCGACCGTCGCGCAGATGCTCGCGGCCGTTCGCCGCGAGGACATCCCGGCCTCGATCGCGACCGTCGCCTTCATCGCCCGCCCGCCCCAGGAGACCCCGACCGGCCAGTACCTGGGCATGGTCCACATCCAACGCGCGCTGCGTGAGCCCCCGCAGACGCTGCTCGGCACGATCCTGGACCGCGACATCGAGTCCGTAGATCCCAACGCGCACATCGCGACCGTGACGCGTCTGCTCGCAACCTACAACCTGACGGTCCTGCCCGTCGTCGACGAGGACGGTCACCTGCACGGCGCCGTCTCGGTCGACGACGTCCTCGACGAGCTGCTGCCCGAGGACTGGCGAGACTTCGACGACGACGTGACCGACCGCATGATGGCAAGGAGCATCGATGGCTGATCGCCTGGATAACCCGATCGACAAGCGTCGGTGGTTCTTCCGCCGCTCGTCGGGCAGCGGCGACGGCTTCGGCCGCTTCGCCGAGGCCACCGCCCGCTTCATGGGTTCGCCCAAGTTCGTCCTCTACATGACGATCTTCGTCATCGCGTGGATCGGCGCGAACCTGATGCTCGCCGGCATCAGCGAGGAAGCCGCCTGGGACCCCTACCCCTTCATCCTCCTGAACCTCGCGTTCTCGACCCAGGCCTCGTACTCGGCCCCGCTGATTATGCTCGCGCAGAACCGCCAGGACGCCCGCGACCGCGTCGTGGCCGAGCAGGACCGCCTTCGCGCGGAGCGTAACCTCGCCGACACCGAGTACCTCGCCCGCGAGATCGCCGGCCTGCGCCTGGCGCTTCAGGACGTCGCCACGCGCGACTTCGTGCGCTCCGAGCTGCGCGACATGCTGGAGGACCTGCGCGCGGAGATCGCCGCGGACGCGGCCAACGCCTCGTCGAACGAGGCGGAGGCTGAGGTCGAGGCCAATGGTGCCTTTCGTCCCCTAGAAGATGGGCACACCGGCCAGTAGAGTGGAGTCCATGCCAGTCACGCTTGATTCCGTCATGGAGGCTCTCGGCCAGGTCATCGACCCCGAGATCCGCCGCCCCATCACCGACCTCAACATGGTGACCCCCGACCTGGTCACGATCGACGGTTCCTCCGTCGCCGTCAAGGTCCTGCTCACCACCGCCGGATGCCCCCTGCGCACCCAGATCACCAAGGACGTCACCGAGCGCGTGAGCGCCGTCGAGGGCGTCGAGAACGTCTCCGTCGAGATGGGCGTCATGGACGAGGCCCAGAAGAAGGCGCTGCGCGAGAAGCTCAACGGCGGTCGCCCCGAGCGCGAGATTCCCTTCTCCCGCCCCGACTCCCTCACGCGCGTCATCGCCGTCACCTCGGGTAAGGGTGGCGTCGGCAAGTCCTCCATGACTGCGAACCTGGCCGCCGCGCTGGCCGCGCAGGGCCTCAAGGTCGGCGTCATGGACGCGGACATCTACGGCTTCTCGATCCCGCGCATGCTCGGCGTGGACCACGACCCGCAGGTCATCGACGGCATGATGATCCCGCCCGTGGGCGCGGGCGGCGTCAAGGTCATCTCGATCGGCATGTTCGTGCCCGACGGCCAGGCCGTCATCTGGCGCGGCCCCATGCTCCACCGCGCCCTCCAGCAGTTCCTCGCGGACGTGTTCTGGGGCGACCTGGACATCCTGCTCATCGACATGCCTCCGGGCACGGGCGACGTCGCGATCTCGATCGCGCAACTGCTGCCCAACTCGGAGATCCTCGTCGTGACGACCCCGCAGGTCGCGGCTGCCGAGGTCGCTGAGCGCGCCGGTTCCATCGCCTCGCAGACGAACCAGAAGGTCATCGGCGTCGTCGAAAACATGTCCTTCCTGCCCCAGCCGGACGGCTCTCGCCTGGAGATCTTCGGCGCGGGAGGCGGCGAGTCCGTCTCGCAGCGCCTGACCGCGCAGCTGGGCTACTCCGTGCCGCTCCTGGCCCAGGTGCCCATCGACATCGCGCTGCGTGAGGGCGGGGACCGCGGCGAGCCAGTCGCCGTCGCTTCCGGCCCTGCCGCCGAGGAGCTCACGGCCCTCGCCAAGCAGCTCTCTTCGACGAACCGCGGCCTGGCGGGCCGCCCCCTCGGGGTCTCCCCCATCCAGCACTGAGCCACGCGGCTTCGCCCCGGCCTCGTCCCCATCGACGAGGCCGGGGTTTCGTATGCTTGCCAGGTGAAGTTTTCGCGTACTTTCGGAGCGCCAGCGCGCCCTTGCGCATCCTCGCCTGTACCCTGATGCCTGGGGAGGCATCAACGCGCAGGCGTACCTCACCCAGGCGATCAAACACGAGTGAGGAAAAGGCGATGGCGGACAAGGCCCAGACGTGGGTGTACACCGAGGACTACGTGGCGGAAAGCGAAGCACTGACCGCCGCACGTGCCGTCGCTACTGAAATGGGTGCGTCCCCTGTGTCCCCTGGCACCGGCGCCGCCCTGCGCATGCTGGCGGCCGTCTCCGGCGCACGCGCGGTCCTGGAGGTGGGCACGGGCGCGGGCGTGTCCGGCCTGTGGCTGCTGGACGGCATGGC
>CAUTGT010000251.1:0-2889 GCA_963537735.1 uncultured Actinomycetaceae bacterium
GGACACCTGGGAGCCCTCGACCGTGTACTGGCCCGGCATGACGCCGTCGGTGTAGCCGCCGAAGAAGCCTTCTCCGTGGAGCGGGGTCGCGCTCTGGCCGGTGATGACGTGCGAGGAGCCCGTGATGATAGCGGTCTTGCCGGGCGACACGACGCCGAGACCGATCTGGCCGGCCCACGCGTCGGGGCAGCCCTGGGCGACGGGGGTGCCCGGGAGGAGGCCGAGTTCCTGCGCGACCGAGGGGAGCAGGCCGCCGACGGGGGTGCCGAGGTCGAGGATCTTCTCCGGGATCTTCTCGAAGACATCGCCACAGCCGATGTGCTCGTAGAATTCGACGGGCCATCCGCCTTCGTCACGGTTGTAGTACATGCGCAGAGCGGCGGAGTTGATGTTGAGGGTCCACTCGCCGGTGAGCTTGTAGGTCAGCCAGTCCGGCGCGTCCACGAGGCGGTAGGCGTTCTTGTAGATGTCGGGCTGGTTGGCGCGCAGCCAGGCGGCCTTGAAGGGGTACCACTCTGCGGTCGCCGGCATGGTGCCGCCGCCGTTGTAGTGGCGCGCCCAGTGGTCAATCGTTTCGGCGCGTGCGCTCTGTTCGGTGGCGCGCACGTCCATCCACATGATCGCGTTGCACAGTTCGCGGCCGTTTTCGTCCATCGGGACGACGGTCATTGTCGTCGCATCGTAGGAGATGCCGACAATGTGGTGGGCGGGGATGCCGGTGTCTCCCATGACGCGCCGCACTGATGCGATGAGGGAGTTCCACCAGTCTTCCGGGCTCTGCTCAGCCCATCCGGGATGAGGGTGATAGGTCTTGTAGGGCGTTGCGGCGAAGGCGATCGGGGTGCCTCGCAGGTCGAAAATCGCAGCCCTACACGACTCCGTGCCGAAGTCGATTCCCATGAGGAAGGGGCCTTCAAATCCAGGTGCAACCATGATGTTCTCTCTTTCGTGTCTTCCACGCCTTAGTGGAAATGATGAAAATCTGTGGGGCGAGGCCGTAGCGGGGTGAGGGCTACGGCCTCGCCAGTGGGCTCTTATTCGAGAGCCCAGCCGCGCTCTTCCCACACCTGAGGCGGCAGTAGGTGGTCGATTCGATCAACGACGTAGGTGGGACGGCTCTCCTCGGGGCGGGCCATGGCCTCGTCCAGCGTGGATTCACCGGTGAGGGGCATCGCCGAGGCCATGCCCGCGTTGACGGCGAGTTGGATGTCCGTCATCAGACGGTCGCCCACCATGAGGCAGTCCTTGAGTTCCAGATCGAGGCCCGCGAGGGCGACGCGCGCCATTTCGGCGTTCGGCTTGCCCAGGACGATCTCGGCCTTCGTGTTCGTGCACGCTTCGATTGCTGCAACGACGGCCGCGCAGTCGGGCTGACCTTTGCCTCCCGGGAAGGGGCAGAAACGATCCGGGTTCGTACCAACGAGGGTCGCGCGACGGTGGAACCAGATGGCGTCAAACGCGATCTGCAGTTTCCTGTAGTCGAATGTTCGATCGTAGGAAGCAACGACGACGTCAATCTTCTCCGGATCGTCACTCATCGGGATTCCCGCACGTTCGAAGGCCGCGATGAGCGGCTCTTCCGCGATCGGGAACACGACCTGGCCGGGCTTGTGCTCGAGGAGCCAGCTCGTCGTGGTGGCGACTGTTCCAACGATGTCCTCGACGGGTGTCGGCAGCCCCAGAGCGGTGAGTTTATCCGCGTACTGGTGCAGGTCTTTCGTCGGGTTGTTGGTGAGGAAGCGGACCGGAATGTTGCGCTCACGCAGCTCTTCGATGAGCCTACGCGCGCCCGGCAGAAGATGGTCACCGAGATAGATCGTGCCATCCATGTCGAAGACGTAGGCGTCGTAGAGGCGCGTTGCCCAGCGGCTCGGTTCGGCAGTCATAGGATTCTCCGTTGCTTGTCTCGTTGACTCGCTCAGGCGAACAGGCCGGCGCAGACGACGACCAGGGTGTTCATGAACCAGATGATGCCGGCCGGGGGATCAATGTGAGTGTCGCCGTGTGCGTAGACAACTCGTGCGACCAGCTCGCCACCGAAGCCGGCGATGATGCCGAAAACGGTGCCGATCAGGACTGCCAGGAGGCCCGATCCGGTGATGGGGAAGAACAGGACGGCGGCGAGGCCGGCCGTAATCGTCATGTGGTGGGTGACGGGCCAACGCTTACCCGCGGCAACGAAGAAGATGCACAGTGCGGAGATCGCGAAGGGCACGACCTGGGCATTGTTGACGACGTCCTGGGGATCTGCCGAGACCGGGGCGATGTGGCCGACGATGATCGTTGCGATGCCGGCGGCCATGAGGGAGGCGAAGCCGGAGATGGTCAGGAGCTGGAGGGGCTTCTCCTGCCAGTCGAGCCAACGGGTGGAGCCCTCAGGACGGGTAGGCAGGTGGAAGACGGGGGTCTTGCCGAACATGAGGCGTGCGACGATGCCGGAGGTGACGACCGTGAGGGCCACCGAGTCGGTGTGGGTGCCGAACCAGGGGATCAGCACGATCAGCTTGTGCAGCACGTAGCCGCCAGCACCGTAGAGTGCACCGACGAGGAGTACGTCGGGGCGGTTGAGGCCCGCCAGAGGAGAGTTAATGTCCCTCGCTCCGTCCGGTAGCAAACCCTTCTTGGCCGCATATGTCGAGGCGCCAACGCCACCCGCGAATGCGACATGGGGGCCAAACACGGGTCCGAAAGAAATGTAGTCAAGGAACATCGTGTTGCCCGTCGCCGCAGTGACGGAGAAGCCGACGAGAATCGACACGCCCGTGAACGCGAACGCGAAGTTGGGGCCAATCATGGCTGCAAAGGCGCCGCCTGCGAAAGCAAGCAGGAGCCAGAACACGTCCATATTGGCGAAAGTGAAAACTGCATCTGGAGTCATGGTCTTCGTCC
>CAUTGT010000252.1:0-2886 GCA_963537735.1 uncultured Actinomycetaceae bacterium
GAATCGATCGATGCGAGGGCGCCAGCGATAACGTCCGTGATGACCGGATCCCCCGCACCGGGCAGGTCGGCGCCGGGCAGCTCCAGCGTGAGAGTGCGCTCACTCACTGCGGGTCCCCATCAGAGCCGCGAGATGATCGACGAACACCATGGCCTCGTCAAGGGCGTCCTGCCCATCGACCGCCGCGGAGATACGGAAGGTCATGTCGTCGGGGAAGGACGTGCCCGTCAGGCCGTGGTCGGCCATGCAAGTGGGGTCGTCGCAGCGTGCGGGCTCAAGCTCGAGGCGGCGCGCACCCTTCAGGTCCAGCGCGATCGTCATTTCGGACAGGCCACTCGCGTTCTCGGGATCCGTGTAGACCTCCATTGTGGAATACCCGGCGATGTCGCCCACGCGGTGCACGGCCGTCGCGATCGTCGCCGATCCTCCGTCCATCTCATCGACGTGCAGCTGGACGATAGCGCGGTCCGTCAGTGAGGCGACCGTCAGGTGCCGAAAGACCGATCCACGGTCGAAACCCGTATCCACCTGGCACAGCGTCGCGAGCGGCTCCGCGGCGCCCAGAGCGCGGCGCAGCGCACGCTGCACAGCCTTGGGGTAGAAGCCCCCACGTTCGATACGGGTCCATGTGTCCATGCCCCAATTGTGCCCCGAAGCGGCGCGCCAGTCGAAATGAGCGCCAAGCCGCGCAATAATTGCGCGTATGGCTAAGAAGGACCAGATCGTCGACATCCCTGAGAAGGACGAGAACATCACAGAGATCGACGTGTCCGATGAGATGCGTGGGTCCTTCCTGGAGTATGCCGTCTCGGTGATCTACGCTCGCGCGCTTCCCGACGCGCGCGACGGCCTCAAGCCCGTGCAGCGCCGCATCCTGTTCCAGATGGATCAGATGGGGCTGCGCCCCGACAAGGGACACGTGAAGTCCCAGCGTGTCGTCGGCGAGGTCATGGGTAAGCTCCACCCGCACGGCGATTCCGCGATTTACGAGGCCCTGGTGCGCCTCGCGCAGCCCTTCAACCTGCGTGTTCCACTGGTCGATGGGCACGGTAACTTCGGCTCTCTGGACGACGGCCCGGCCGCCGCGCGTTACACCGAGGCGCGCATGGCGCCCGCCGCGCTGGACCTGGTGACGGGTCTGGATGAGGACACGGTCGATTTCGTCCCCAACTACGACAACCAGTTCATGCAGCCGGACGTCCTGCCGGCCGCGTTCCCGCAGCTGCTGGTCAACGGGGCCTCGGGTATCGCCGTGGGCATGGCGACGAACATCGCCCCACACAACCTGTCGGAGACGATCGCGGGTGCCATTCACCTGCTCGACAACCCGTCGGCGTCTGTCGCCGACCTCATGCGGTACATCCCGGGTCCCGACCTGCCCGAGGGCGGCGTCATCGTCGGCCTCGAGGGCATCAAGGAGGCCTACGAGACGGGCCGAGGCGCGTTCAAGACCCGCGCGAAGGTCCAGATCGAGCGCGTGACCGCCCGCAAGATGGGCATCATCGTCACGCAGCTGCCCTACATGGTGGGCCCCGAAAAGGTCATCGAAAAGATTAAGGAAAACGCGAACGCGGGACGCCTCAAGGGCATTTCCTCGGTCCAAAACCTCACCGACCGCATCCACGGCCTGCGCCTGGTCATCGAGGTGAAGAACGGTTTCAATCCCGAGGCCGTGCTCCAGCAGCTCTACCAGCGCACGCCGCTGGAGGATTCCTTCTCGATCAACGCCGTGGCGCTCGTGGGTGGCCAGCCGCGCACGCTGGGCCTGAAGGAGATGCTGCAGGTCTTCCTGGATCACCGCCTGGACGTCACGACGCGCCGCAGCCGCTTCCGACTGAAGAAGTGCGAGGATCGCCTGCACCTGGTCGAGGGCTTGCTCATCGCGATCCTGGACATCGACGACGTCATCGCGATCATTCGTTCCTCTGATGACGCGGAGATCGCGCGCGAGCGCCTCATGACGGCGTTCGATCTCTCGGAGGCCCAGGCGAACTACATCCTCGAACTGCGCCTGCGCCGCCTCACGAAGTTCTCACGCATCGAGCTGGAGACCGAGCGTGACGAGCTGATGGCGAAGATCGCCTCGCTGCGCGAGATCCTGGAGGATCCGGAGCTGCTGCGCGCGCTCGTGAAGAAGGAGCTACGCGAGGTCTCGGATCGCCTGGGCACACCTCGTCGCACGCTGCTGCTGGCCTCGACGGGCACGCCCGTGGGCGCCGCGGCCGCCGACGATGCCGCGCTGGCGGCCCTGCCGTCGGTATCGCGTTCCGGTAAGGGCCTGGACCTGCAGATCCCGGACGACCCGTGCGTCGTGGTTCTGTCCTCCTCGGGCGCTCTCGCGCGCGTCGAGGGAGGGGATCCCCTGGAGCCCGGTCCGCGCGCGGCGTCGGACGGCTGGCGCGTGCAGCTGCCGTCGACGGCCCGCTCGCAGGTGGCCGTGGTGACGGAGGACGGCGTCGCGCACCGCATCGACGTCGTGGACTTGCCGGCGCTCCCCCGCTTTGAGACGGGCTTGTCGCTCGCCGGTGCAATGCCGTCGTCGCTGCTGCTGCACACGGATATTCCCGCCGTGGGTCTGCTCGATCCCGAGGGCACCGACGTGGTCGCGATGGGCACGGCTCGTGGCACGGTCAAGCGCCTGCGCCCAGACGTGCTGCAGCGCGACGAGTGGGAGGTCGTCGCCCTGGAGGACGGCGATCGCCTGGTGGGCTTCGATCGGTGCTCGGATGAGGCGGACCTGGTGTTTATTTCGTCGGACGCGCAGCTGCTGCGCACCCCCGCCGCGAAGGTGCGCCCACAGGGTCGCACGGCCGGTGGCATGGCCGGCATGAAGCTGAACCCCGGGGCCGAGGCCCTGGGCTTCTGGGTGGTCGAGGCTCCCATTGA